>JABHHM010000442.1 GCA_018671575.1 Methylococcales bacterium
AAATTTGATGTATTATCACTTGATGGTGGAATCAGGGACTGGCCTTTTGAAACAGCATCGGTTGATTTGTAGAGAGGCAATGAGCAATGAGAGGTATTGATTTATTTCGTGCCCATTCCTTGTTATTTAACCCATCGTTTAAATCGTTTCAAACAATAAGTGCGTAATTCATCATAGGTTTTAAAGTGAAGTTTAAAGCTTTCTTCTGCAGGCGAGTCATATTCACAATAGTCATTTGAGTAGTCTTCACAAATGTAGGGTCTGCGATCATACACAGCGCATTTTCTGTCAGCCAGTAAGTGCGCACATTTGCTTTGAAACAAGATGAACCAGCCATCACTGTCCTGATAAATTTCTACATTAAGATGAGAAACCTGCCAGAGTAAATGTTCGAAGTCCAGTTTTGATCTGGGCGTATCAATTTTTTGAGTAACGTAAGTACAGCATTTTGAATTGATGCAAAATTCACATTTGTTTTGCGCTGTTATTTCAGTTTTGTTGGCTTCACTCATGATAAAAGTGTGTTCATAATTTGGTGAAATGAGTCTATATTGATTAATATATTCAAAGAAAATAAGAATATTATTTGTTTTTATGCTGAATTTATATCAAAATATCCTATCTTTAGTAAAGACTGGTATCGATTTTATATTTTTATATGTATAGTTATAGGCTCTAAAGATTAAGGTGTGGTCAAGTTATTAAGATTGCAGATTGTCATTTCATGTTGTTTCATCTTTCACCTCTTTGCCGTAGCATTATTTCCGTCATAAAAATATATATTATCTAAAAAATTCAATTATTATAATTTATTAAATGGAGTGTGAATGTGAGTGAACACGTTATACATGTCACTGATAGTTCTTTTGAAAGTGAAGTTATTAAATCTAGTGTCCCTGTTCTGGTAGATTATTGGGCAGAGTGGTGCGGACCATGTAAAATGATTGCGCCAATTTTAGATGAAGTATCGAAAACTTATGCGGGTAAAATTGTTGTTGCTAAATTAAACATCGACGAAAATATGGATACTCCTCCTCGTTATGGGATAAGAGGTATTCCTACTTTAATGCTATTTAAAGATGGGAATGTTGAAGCAACAAAGGTTGGCGCAGTATCAAAATCACAACTTACTGCATTTATTGATAGTAATATTTAATGGGTTGATCTATAGTTGCAATTATAGAACACAATTATGTTCACCTACATTAATTAAATATTGATTTCATATTGAGCTTCAGTTTAAAAAGTGAGCTGAACCTCAATTTTGAAAATTATTCATTCTACAATTGATACAATTACATTCTTAACATGGTAGTCTCTTTCTATCTGCCAACAAACTCCTTAATCTGGAAATCACTAAAATTTTAACGGTAAGCCTGGATCATTCGATTTAGTCTTAATCATCTTTATTTAACCTTCAAATTAAACACCTACCTGAGATTATGAACTTAACAGAACTTAAGCGGAAAACGCCCGCTGAATTAGTAGAAATTGCCCGTAAAATGGGTTTAGATAACGTTACGAGATCACGTAAACAAGATATCGTATTTGCAATTTTAAAATCACACGCTAAAAAAGGTGAGGATATCTTTGGCGATGGTGTTTTAGAGATCCTGCAAGATGGTTTTGGTTTCTTGCGATCTGCCGATAGTTCTTATCTGGCAGGACCAGACGATATCTATGTTTCCCCAAGCCAAATAAGACGGTTTCAGTTAAGAACAGGTGATACGCTGGCAGGTAAAATACGTCCGCCGAAAGACGGTGAGCGGTATTTTGCTTTGTTGAAAGTCGGTGAGCTTAATTTTGAACCGCCTGAACAAGCCAAAAATAAAGTATTGTTTGAAAATTTCACGCCATTATTTGCCAATGAGAAATTTAATATTGAGCAAGGCAATGGGAGTACAGAAGATATTACGGCACGTATTGTTGATTTGGTTTCGCCAATCGGCAAAGGTCAGCGAGGCTTGATTGTTTCACCTCCCAAGGCAGGTAAAACATTAATGCTACAAAACATAGCACAATCAATTGCCGCACAACATCCAGAATGTTATTTGATGGTGTTGTTGATTGATGAGCGTCCAGAAGAAGTCACTGAAATGGCAAGGTCAGTAAGGGGGGAAGTCATTTCAAGTACCTTCGATGAACCTGCCAGTCGTCATGTGCAAGTGGCTGAAATGGTGATGGAAAAAGCAAAAAGATTGGTCGAGCATAAGCGTGATGTTGTTATTCTGTTGGACTCAATTACCAGATTGGCGCGTGCATATAATACAGTTATACCTTCATCGGGTAAGGTGCTGACGGGGGGAGTTGATGCCAATGCCTTACATCGACCTAAGCGATTTTTTGGTGCAGCAAGAAATGTAGAACATGGTGGAAGCTTAACCATTCTTGCAACAGCATTGGTTGAGACGGGTTCACGAATGGATGATGTTATCTATGAAGAGTTTAAAGGCACGGGTAATATGGAAATTCATCTGGATAGAAAAATAGCAGAAAAAAGAATTTATCCTGCAATTAACATTAATCGTTCTGGTACAAGGCGTGAAGAACTATTGGTAAAAGCGGATGATTTACAAAGAATGTGGATTTTAAGAAAAATTTTACATCCAATGGAAGAAGTTGCAGCGATGGAGTTTATCTTAAATAAATTGAAAAATACCAAAACAAATTATGAATTTTTTGATGAAATGAAGCGATAATTCATTCTTCATCCCACAAGGGGATAGTTTCGTTTGAGCGAACGAGTTGCTCAACTCAGTTTAATTTGGTGTTGTCATGAAATACACGAGTCCAAATAAAGTATCTGTATTGCCTGTTTTTGTTATACTTCTGATTGCTTTTTTACAGTTGGAAGTGGCTGTTGAGGCCGCTTCATTTGATGAGATTGATCAAAGAGTTGTTTGTATTAATACTATTTCAGATAATGGTAAATCAAAAATAGGATCTGGTTTTTTTATCAGTGATTCATTAATTGCAACGGTTTATCATCAGGTGAGAAATGGACGCTCAATAGTCTATAAGAATGATGGAACAAAAACTGAGGCAGTTGTTGTTGTTAGTGATCCGAGAGTTGACTTAGCAGTGATTGAAGTGCCTAAAAGTGACTCTGGTTATATTAATTTAAGTCGTGATGATTCTCGTTTGTCTATGGGGCAAGATATTTTTACCATAGGTTGTCCTTTGGGATTTGATCATTCATTGTCCAGGGGCATTGTTAGTTATGCAAAGCGCAAGGTTAATGGTTTAAATCTGATTCAAATCGATATGACGGTCAATCACGGTAACAGTGGGGGGCCTTTATTAAATAAAGAAGGGCGAGTCATTGGCATTGTTTGGGGGAAATTGAAAGATTCTACCAATATTAACTTTGCGATACCGACGATAGAGCTAAAAAAATTATTAAATACCAATGAAAAAGCTGAAAATGATGGGGTTTTGTCTGCAGAGTTATCTGCATTGTGGGAACAGGCGACATCCAGTAATGATTTGCATGAGCAGAAACGACTGTATCAAAAAATATTGCTAAAAGATCCAGACTTAGCAGAGGTTCACTATAATATGGGGTTAGTGTTATTTAGTTTGGGTGAATACCATAACGCAAAAAATCGTTTTAAAGATGCAATCAAGCTTAAACCTGATTATTACAAGGCCTATTCCAATTTAGGTTTGGTTCTTGGTAAATTAAAAAAGTATAAAAAGGCAAGAGATGCTTTAATTAAGTCAATCTCAATTAAATCAGATTATTCATCAGCCTATTTAAATCTGGGTGTGGTTTATGAGATAGGTTTAAAAGATAAGCAATCTGCTAGAAGAATTTATAATAAATATTTAAAGTTAATGCCTAATTCTTTTGAGTCCAGAGAAATTAGGAAAAAATTAAAAAAATTGTAAGGCAACAAAATGGGGTATTTATTTATTGCAAGTTGCCTAATAACTTAAGTGGTAGTAGTGATGTCTGAAAATAGTGAATTGCCAGAAAAATTGGGTAAATATAAAATTGAAAAGGTATTGGGTCAAGGAGCGATGGGCATTGTTTATGTCGGTTTTGATTCAGGCATAGAAAGAAAAGCTGCCCTGAAAACAGTGCGTAAGGATGTGTTGGATCAAGGTGATGCTGAAGAAGTATTGGCACGTTTTAAGCGTGAAGCGCAAGCTGCGGGACGTTTGTTGCACCCAAATATTGTCAGTGTCTATGAATATGGTGAGGAAGACGATACTGCTTATATCGCCATGGAGTTTGTTAAGGGTAAAGAGTTAAAAGATTATTTTGATAAAGAAGAACGATTTGAGTTGAAAGATGCCGTTAAAGTCGTTAATCAAATTTTAAGTGCATTATCATTTTCTCATGACAAAGGTGTGGTGCATCGAGATATTAAGCCCGCTAATATATTTGTGATGGAATCAGGCGATATTAAGCTGGGTGATTTTGGTATTGCTCGTATAGATTCGTCAAATTTAACGCAAGCTGGTACGGTCATGGGGACCCCAAGTTACATGTCTCCTGAGCAATTCATGGGGCAAAGAGTTGATGGTCGGTCTGATTTATTTTCTGTTGGTGTCATATTGTACCAATTTTTAACCAACGAAAAGCCTTTTACGGGGTCGTTAACCACGATTATGCATAAGGTTATGAATACAGTGCCAGAAAATCCTTCCGCACTGAATTTGCAAATACCTCAATTTTTTGATGCAGTTGTGCAAAAAGCCATTGCCAAAAGACCTGATGAGCGTTTTCAGAATGCCGATGAATTTACTCGTGCATTGAATGCGGCATTAATTGGTCAGCCAATGGAAGAGCCAGAAGACGAAATGGATGATGACGATGCAACCATTGTTGGTCAGTCTGTTGATGATGCAACGATGGTTGCGACTAAAGCGCCTCCACCGCCAGCAGCCAAGGTTAAGCCTCAGCAAACACGTCCTGCGGCTTCAGCTCAGCCCTCTCACGTTGAATCTGTTTCATCTTCATCGGCTACATCGTCAAATAAAGGTATTGCCATTGCCGTTGTTTCATTATTGATACTGGTGGGTGGTGGACTTGGGCTTTGGCAAATGGGTGTTTTTAATGAAAAACAAGCAACAGCGGTTGTTGTTCCAGAAAAAGTTACTGTTAAAGTAGCTCCAGAGGTTGTAGTTAAGCCACCAGAAACAACAGAAAATGTGACTACAACAAATGCCAATGATATTGTTTCAGGGACTATTTATGTTACCACTGAGCCATCAGGTGTTATTGTGCAATCTACTGGTGGAGAGTTTTTCGGAACAACTCCAGCAGAGCTTGAGTTTTCTCCTGGTGAATATGAGTTGGTATTTGAAAAGGATGGATATATGAGTACGGAAGCTTTTATTGAGATTGATCCTGGAAAAAATGAAGCGTTACATATGGAGCTATCTGTTAAAGAATAAAAAACAATAACTGTCTACTATAGTGCTTGTTGTCCTATTTAATGGAATTGCAAGTTTGGCTTAATTTTTTAAACTGTGAGCAAGTTGTCATTATAGTTGTGATTAAGAACTCAATAGTCGTTATAAAAAAAATAAAAAATATTTTATTTACGTAGTTAAACAATGGTGTGAATTTTGCAAAAGGATGTTTACTAAACTTTTAAATTGAAACATTTTATTTTGCAAAATATTTGGAGGCAAATGATGAAACAGTATTATTACAAAAATGAATCAAACAATAAGGGGTGCTACTTGTCCTCTTTTTTATTAATTGGCTTATTGTTTTTCACAGCCGTTGCAAATGCAGCAATCAAAGTGGGTGGTAAGGCTCCTGCTTTTAGGTTGTCATCAGCATCGGGTAGTGTTTGGAGTGAAAAACGTTTGGTTCGTGCGCCAATGTCAGTTATCTATTTTTTTAGACCCAGTCGATGTAAGGTTTGTGCAAAAGGTTTGAAGAGTTTACAAGATGCCGCTAAAGGTATTGGCCAAAAAGACATGGTTGTGGTGGGTATTGGCCGAGGTAAGGCGGTTGAAATTAATAACTTTGCTAAAAAGCATGGTATTAAATTCCCAATGTTGGCAACTCAGAAGGCAATCATCAAAAAAATGGGGGTTAATATTTATCCCACAATGGTTGTGATAGGGCCTGATAAAAAAGTAATCAACGTGGTTAAGGGTGGCAGTAAAAAAGCCAATTCAACAGAAAAAATGATGTTTGCTTTAGCCGAACGTTATTTGCAGCGAAAACAATATGGCTCTGCTGGAGCATTGTTTGCAAAATTGTCTAAAAAAGATAAGACCGGTAAAGCCAAAGCGGGTGCTGCTTATAGTTTGCTAAAAAATGGAAAATTAGCCTCAGCTGAAACTTCATTTTCAAAAATGAGTCGTTCTTCAAATAAAGCAACAAAACTTAAAGGTCAAGAAGGGTTGGCTGAGGTTTATTTACAACAAGGTAAAACAGAAAAAGCCTTGGCACTTGCTGACAGTATACTTAAAGCGGGTAATACAGGATCCGTGGCTTTACTGACAAAAGGTAAGGCGTTACATCAAAAAGGCAATAAAAAAGAAGCGGCTAAATATATTAGAAGAGCTGCAAAATCTAAAAAGTCCGATTTCTCATGGCAGAAAGCGGAAGCGCAATATGCACAAGGTAATTTACAACGTAAAAACAAAAAGGCAAAAATCGCTTTAGTCTCTTATGAAAAAGCCGTTGCTTCAGACCCTTATTTTGTTGAGGCCATGAGTAATCAAGGGGTTGCCTTACAAGATTTAGGTAATCCTGAAAAAGCATTAAATATCTTTAAGAAAATTAAAAAAATTGACCCTAAGGATCGTTTGGTTTACTCATTAATGAGACAAGCTCAAGCGGCAATGGCTCAAAAACAGGATATTGAACGACAAAAATACATTGATGGTTTGGTGGGTGACTTATTAAAGCAATATAAAGAAAATAAGAAAAAACCAAAAAATGCAGATGAATGGACTTCTCCTGTATTTACAGTGTCAATCTTGGGTTTTAAATCAGAAAAAAATCCACTAATGGGGCGAGCAGGGTTAGAGGGAGTTCTGCAAGAAGAATTAACTCGTGAATTACAAGCCAGAAATATCAAAGTTGTTGAACGTGCAGTTATTGAAAAAATATTGTCAGAGTTAAAATTGGGTGCTTCTTCACTTACGGATAAAGATGCCAGTTTGAAACTGGGTAAAATTATGGCCGCTAGAGTGATTGCGACAGGGAGCACTTATGCCATTGGTAAGAAACAACACATTACATTGAGAATGCTGGATACGGAATCAACCAATATTGTTGCCAGTCTGGCTGATCAAACACGCAGAATGGATCCCTCAAAAGTGGCGAAAAAATTTGCCAATGAAATTGCCAGAGTTGCTAAAGAAGAGTATCCATTAAAAGGTAGAATTGTATTGGCAGAAGAAGAGACCATTATCATTAATGTTGGTAAAAAACATGGAGTAACCAAAGGTCAGGTATTTAACGTGCTGGGAGAAGGAAAACCATTAAATATTAGAGGCCGAATTATCAAAAGAACAAAAAAACTGGGTAAATTACAGGTAACAGAAGTTGAAGATGACCTGGCATATGCTAAAGTTAAAGTGAAGAAAGGTAGCTGGGGTGAAAACCAGAAAATCAAAGAAAGCATTAGTAAATAGGTCATGCTGTGATTAAGTCTATCAAACAATTTTTAATCCTTAGTTTATTGGCTGTTAATTCAGCTCATGCAAGTGTGTCTGAAAAAACAATTGCAATATTTGATTTTGATAATAATAGTTTTATGGACATTGCACGCGTTGACTACCTTCAACGCGTGTTGCCAGAAATGTTACTGGCGCAGTTACGAAATATCCCAGGTATAAAAATGATTGAACGGGTTCAGCTTAAAGCCGCTTTGGAAGAGTTGAAACTAGGATCAGGAGATTTAGCCGATAAAGATAGTCAGTTAAAATTAGGAAAAATACTGGGCGCAAAAAATATGATGTTCGGTAGTTTTATGGCAATTGGTAATCAGCTTAGGTTAGATGTCAGGGTGATAGAAGTAGAAACATCATTAACCTTATTGTCAGAAGGTCAAGAAGCCAATATTGATGATTTGATGCCAACCATTGATAATATTGCAAAAGTAATATCCAACAAACTGGGCATGAAAGGCATGGCAAAAGCATCCAAAGGGACATCTCAGGAAGTCTGGAAATTGTTCGATAAAGGCATTGTGTTAATGGATAAGAAAAAATATGAAGAGGCAATAGCAATTTTTCAACAGGTTCTTGAAAAAGATCCTAAATTTGATATTGCTGAGCAAAGAATAATCCAATCATTAGAAAAAATAGAATCTCAATAATTAAGTAGGTGAATTCGTGGCTTCTGAACGTGAACAAGTAGAAATAGTAATCTTATTTGCAGATGTTGTAGGTAGTACCAGTTTATTTGAGCAATTGGGTGATGTGCTGGCACGAGAAAAAGTTTCGGGTTGTTTGGATACCTTGATTGGAATTGTTGAAAGCAATGGTGGCAAGTTAATTAAAACCATTGGTGATGAGGTTATGTGCACCTTTCCAGATCCAAATGTGGCATTTCAGTCAGCCTGTTTTATGCAGGAAGAAATCTCAGCACAAGCGACGAGATTGACTGCTCAAGGGGGGGTGCCACTTGCAATTCGTGTAGGATTACATTATGGGCCTGCTTTAGAAGAAGCGGGTGATGTTTATGGTGATGCCGTTAATGTTGCTGCTAGAGTTGTTGGATTATGCAAGCCTGAACAAATTATGACAACAGGGCAATTAATTGCTGCCGTTAATCCAATGTTTGCGGCAAGCACTCGTTTGGTTGAGAAAACGGCCGTAAAAGGTCGTCAGGATGAAATAGAAATTATTGAAGTCATGTGGGGTGATGATGAAGAAGATGTTACCCAAATGGTTTCAGGATTGTTTACAAAAAAAGAAGAAGTATCCGCATCTGTTGTTATTAAATACCAAAATAGTGAAGTCGTGGTTTCCGATAAAAATGCCTGTATGACAATGGGACGAGGTATGAAAAATACCTTGGTTGTTAATAGTGGTAAGGCTTCAAGGTTACATGCTAAAGTTGAATTTAGACGGGGTAAATTCTTTTTAATTGATCAAAGTACCAATGGTACTTATGTGACAAAAAATGGTGAAGGGCAAGTTTTTGTTCGTCGTGATGAAACCATGCTACAAGGTAATGGTTTGATAGACTTGGGTGGCGATGATCAGGTGGACGCAATAACGTATGATTGTCTTGGTGTATAATAAGGTAACTCGCAATAAATAAACAACCAACTCGCTTGTACCCAAAGGGCATAGCAATTTTTTTGTCCACCTTTTTTGTTGCAAAAATAGTTGTGTAGTTAGAACTATACGCCTATTTTTGCGCCTCAAAGGCGAACAAA
>JABHHM010000273.1 GCA_018671575.1 Methylococcales bacterium
ATAGATTAATACATCACTCAAAAATATTCATGTTAGGAGGTGAGAGTTATCGATTGAAGCAAAAAACATAAGCATTTTTTTGGCCTTAATGGGGTCAATATTAATGTCCGCTAGAGGGTCAAAATTATTGGCCATTGACACCTACTGGTTGGTCAAATTTATTCACAAAGCTAATGGAAGATACGTCATGATAACTTTTTTTCAGTTCACAATCGAGAAAAACCAGTTATGAAATGTATGATATCTGGAGCTAATATCGAACAAAAATAAATTTATTTTTTTATTTAATTTTTGGAGTATTATATTTCTAGTTGGCACTAGAATATCAATAATGGGATAAAAATTTAATTTTTAATTATTTCAAGTTTAAATTCATCTTCCTTAAAATACATGCACAATGACTTAATTATGTTCAATGGTGGGGTTTAAGTTTATGAATATTCAATTGGCCGTTGAAGATTGGCTGGTTCACGATCAATCATCAGAAGAAATAGAAAGTAAATTAAAAACGGGGCTTATTTTAGTGGAATATTTAAGTGGAGATATTAGTATTGGTGAAGTTGCTGAACACTTGAATAAAAGCATTGAAGAAACTTCAAAATGGCTAAATAATAAGGGTGTTCACTGTTCTCGCTTAATGCCCAAAAATATGGAAAATATTGCAAAAAATAATATGGTGGCTCAACTAAAAGAGCAAGGGATCACTTTTTCAAATTAGACAATGAATATTATTATTTGTGATACGTGCTCTTTAATTAAACTCCAAAAAGGGAATGTGGCTCATTGCCTTGGTGGTTTTTACGATAAGGTCTTTATACCAGAGGCCGTCAAGAAGGAATGTTGTAATGGCTATGCACGACGAGCAATACAATATGATTTTATTGAAGTGGTTTCAGTAAAAAACATTCTAGCTTTAGGAATGGGGGCTGGAGAACGTGAAGCAATAAGTTTGGCTGTTGAACTCGGTATAACAAAAATCATTACGGATGATAAAAAAGCGTTTAACAATGCAGTTCGCCAAAAGCTAAAACCTATCAGAATATTTAATTTTCTGGTTATTGCTAAATATGCTGGTTTAATCCCATTAGTTAAACCTATTTTAGATCAAATGATAGATAAGGGCGAAGGAATTAGTGAGGATGTTTATTTTCAAACACTGCAAGATGCTGGAGAGTAATAGCATCATAAAAAATCAGGCAGTTATTAATTAACTTGTATTTGTTTTAACCCCGTTTAATATTTTATCTGTTTTAGTGGCACTTGAGAACGGTGCGTTCAACCATCTAAAAATAACATTTCAATTTCATGTTACTTAGAAGTATATCCTTTCTGGAAATCCAATAAAAATTACTTACCCGTCATGTTGTTTATTCACAATATCTAAACCAAAATATCAATGATTTTAATAATCATTGATTGTAACCAAATTTGTAACCAAAATCCCTACATGCAAGTTATATCAATCTGTTTTATATATTGCCCATACAGACGAATAGAACTTTGATTGTTTTATGATTGCTCAATGGTTTGACCTTATTTGGGATAATTAATACATCTTAATCAATCCTTATTATAGTGGTCAATTGTCAAATATGATATTTTACTTTTTAGGTTAAATCGTTACAATTTTGTTTTTCCCGCCAGTCTTGGCTATTTTTAATGCTTGCTTTGTTCTGTCATCTAGTGACTGAATGTCGTCACTATTTTTTGATTCAGTCATGCCTATACTGATAGAGTAGCCACATTGGTTGCCTTCATTAACCACCATAAATTCGGCGACTGCTTTTTGTAAGCGTCGTGCAATTTGTATCGTATGATTAATGGATATGTTTTCTGATGAAATAATAATGGCATTATCCACTCTAAAGAAACTGTCTTTATTTCTAATTTCATTGTATATGCAGTCGGTGATATGCCTTAATGCTTTGTCTGCTGATTCTTGTCCATATTTTGCAACAAATTGATTGAATTGGTCTATTTCTAGTCGCATTAAAGAATATTTTTGTTGTTGATGATCGTTGGGTTGAGTGGTAATTTGTTTTAAATGTTCCGTGTATGAGTTCGATAGATGACTGGCGGTTAATTGTACTTGCTGATTTTGTTGATATTTAAGTACATTTTGTAAGGGAAAAACAAGGCGACATAAAAGGCGTTCTAGTTGCTCTTTCTCATTATTTCTAAATTTCTGATTTCGATAAAATGTTACTTTTCCTAGATTGACTTCTTCAAACACTAAGTTGTAGCTACAGGAATGCTTGTTATCAGAAAATATCAGGGTTGTTTCTATTTCATGCTCATTATGAGTGTATCTGATGCAATCAATCATTATTACTTTATAGACCTGATATGAAAATGTCTTAATGGCTGATTCTAAATTAAGTTGTTGTGATGTCTTTATCAACTCTATGCTGTTATGTTCTTCTGCATTATTATATGTTTCAGAATTTGCTGATTGTTTGTCAGAAATATTTCTAAAATGATGATCAATGATTTCCGCGGGGTCTATTTGCAACATGGTTTTTGAGTTCAAGATAAATTCCTTTGTCGATGAAATGCATGTGATAACTAATTAATCGGTCATTGTCTAAAAATCTTTAGATAAAATTTTGTCAAAATAATTATGTTCAGCTACTAGACTTAATAAATGATAATTATTTTCAATTAACGAATAACAATAAAAATGTCAGAATCTCTAAAAAAACTGGGTAAATATCAAATTCAAGGCATTCTTGGTAAAGGAATGATGGGGGTTGTTTATCGCGGTCTTGACCCAGATATACAACGTCCTGTGGCCATTAAAACGTTAAAACCTCAGGCTGAAAATAAAGATGAAATTCTGGCACGTTTTAAAAGAGAGGCACAATCTGCAGGTATTTTAAGTCATCAAAATATTGTTGGAATTTATGATTATGGGGAAGATGATGAAAATAATCCTTATATTGCGATGGAATATGTCGACGGTAAAGATTTAGAATCCATCAAAAAAGTTGTTTTTGGTTATCAGATAGAAGAAAAAGTCCAAATTATTTCACAAGTCCTGGATGCTTTGCAATTTGCACACAGTAAAGGCATTGTGCATCGAGATATCAAGCCTGCAAATATCATGCTATTACCTGATAAAATCGCCAAAGTGGCTGATTTTGGTATTGCTCGAATTAGAGACTCAAATATGACGCAAATGGGGGCAGTGCTTGGAACTCCCGCTTTTATGTCTCCTGAACAGGTGATGGGGCAACGTGTTGAAGGTTCTTCGGATTTGTTTTCAACGGCCGTGGTTTTGTATTCATTGCTGACAGGTGTAAATCCTTTTCGTTCAAACTCACCTGCAGAAATTATGCAAAATATTTTGGGTAAAGAGGTTGCGCCACCGAGTGAAGTAAATCCTAGTGTGCCTAAGACATTTGATCTTTTAATGGAGGTTGCTCTTAATAAGTCAGCTGATCAACGTTTTGAAGATGCATCGGACTTTAAAAACAACCTTCAGGAAGCCAATCGACAAGCTCCTAAGAAAAATATTTTTTCATTATTTAATAAAAATAAAAAAGTTGAAGTTGAGAATGATTTTGATGATAGAACGGTGCTTGATGTTGATGATTTAGTCAATATAGAGTCTGCCATCACGGCTGAAAATAATACCTTAATTATTCCGAAAGATGATGATACAGAATTGCCTGATGATGAAGAAATAGAAACCATTATTTTTAAAAAAGAGGACGTTGAAAATAAACAAAAAGTTACCAAGATAGATCGTTTTGAAATTGTGCATGAATTGGGTAAGGGCAGTCAAGGAGTGGTGTATTTGGCGTTTGACCCATCGTTACAACGTCAGGTGGCGGTAAAAACATTAGCAGAAGACCTTGATGAGAACAGTAAACAGCAATTAATGCATGAAGCGAGGATGGTGAGTCGATTAAATCATCGAAATATTATTCCCGTTTTTGAAGTGGGGGAAGTGGGCAATACACCTTATTTGGTCTTTGAGTATTCAGAAGGTATGTCGTTGCGCAGTATTTTAAGTCAAGAGAAAAAACTACCCACGCAACGTGCCATTAAAATCATCATAGATATATTAAATGCTTTGATGTTTGCTCATGAACAAGAAGTGTTGCATTGTGATTTGAATCCGTCCAATATCATGATTGCGCCTAATGATATACCCAAAATAATGGATTTTGGGGTGTCTCAGAAAAACTCAGTTGAGGAAGAAAATAACATTGAAGCTTGGGGTACTCCTAAATATATGGCTCCCGAGTATTTTAATGATGGGAAAATTGGTTTTCAAGCAGATTTGTTTGCTGTGGGCATGACGTTGTTTGAATTGCTGTCTGGGGAAACGGCCATTGAAGAAAATGATGTTAATCGAGTTATATTTTTGATGGCACAAGGAGAGTTAAGGGCGTTACAAGATTTAATGCCTGATGTTGATGAAAGTCTCAATGACATTGTGATGAAATTTTTAGAAAAAGAGCCTTATTTAAGATACAGCTCAGCTAAAAATGCCATGGATACATTGCAAAAGTATATTGATCAGACGGAAGAAAAACTGTCGGAGGATGAGAAAAAAGCAAAATCAACGGTTGACTTCATGCTCAATCGAATCAATAGGAAACAAGATTTTCCCACCATTTCGCAACACATTGTAGAAATCAATAACCTGGCTGAGAAAGGTGATCATTGGAGTAGTGATAAGCTGGTTGAAATCATCAGTCGAGATTATTCTTTGACCAGTAAGATTCTTAGGCTGGTCAATGTGACCACAAAGTATGCTGAAACAGATGGTGAAATTACTTCAATACAAAAAGCGGTCACTATTTTAGGTTTTGAAAAAGTCCATCAGATTTCGTTGGGGATGTTTTTATTTGATCACATTAAAAGTAAAAAGAAATCCAAGCAGTTACGTAACATCATGTTGCGTTCATTTGCCAGTAGTATGGTGGCTCGTCAATTAAGCATGATGATTCATTCAAAAAATGAAGAAGAAGCCTTTATTTGCGCTTTATTTTATCAATTGGGTAAAGTGCTTTGTATTTATTATTTTAATCAGGAATATAAGGAAATCAAGACATTGATCAGTGATCAGAAAATGTCAGAAGAGGATGCTTGCCTGAAAGTAATGGATGCAACTTATAGTCAGCTGGCCAAAGCGGTTTGTCAGACCTGGAATTTACCAGCAAAAATAATCAACGGTATTACTCGAATGCCTGCGGATGATATTCCCGAACCCAAAACGGAAACAGAGTTTATTAACAGTATTGCTGGGTTTTCAAATGAGTTGTGTGACTGTATTGAAATGACTAAAAAGGGCAATAAGTTACAACTGATAAAATTTCTCAGGGAACGTTATCAAAAATGTTTGCCCATTGATGAAAAAGCCATTGCTATTTTGATTGAAAGCTTGGTGATTGGAATACGAGAGCAAGCCAGTATTTTAGGTTTTGATGATCTTGATAATGTTAAGTTTATCAAACGATTGAATGTCTGGAGTGAAGAATTAGAAGAAGAGTTGCATGTGACTCGTGATGCCGAATTAACGGGTGGTATTTCAAATGAAATAATGAATCAGGACAGTGAGTCGCGTAAACAGTGGGCATTGATTAAAGGTATTAGAGAAATAAATCGATCCATTCGTGATAATGACCCTATTGGTCTGATTTTGCCTAAAATATTAACCATTGTACATTTGGCTTTGGATTGCCAACGGGTTTATGTGTGTCAGGCATCTAAAATGAAAGTTACCGCCATTTATTCGTTAGGTAAGGACAGTGAGCAATATCTAAAAAACTTTGTTTTTAAAATTGAACGCAAGGCAGATATTTTTAACGAATGTTTGTTGTTTAGAAAAGAAATTCATCTGGAAAATGCATTTGATTTGAGAGCGTTAAAGTTTATTCCTGAATGGTATAAAAATTCAATTAATGCCAAAGCTGTTTCACTTTATCCGATTGTATCTGATAATATTGTTTTAGGTATTTTGTATGTGGATTATGATGCGCCACCTGTTATCAGAGAATACGAACGTTTGTTTATATCGGCTTTTTGTAATCAAATTGCCTTTGCCATACGGAAATTAAATCTTAAATTAAAGCTTAAGTAGCTTAAGTAGCTTAAGTAGCTTAAGTAGATTGAGTCGGTTGAACAGACAGTCTAGGAGGCTGTCCGAGAACTCAGATTTTCGTCAAATCAAGGCATGAAATTGTCGAAAAAGCGCAGTTTACATGTGTAAATGAGCATTTTGAGACCATTTTTAACGCAGAGTTGGCGGAAAGATG
>JABHHM010000266.1 GCA_018671575.1 Methylococcales bacterium
ATAAAAAATATAAAAATAAACCGCAATTATTAAAACCTGTGAAATACTGTGTGTCTCGCCCTGATTTGGCGAATGTAAATTCACCTTATCCATTATTGTATAGTTTGGGTTTGGAGTGGTCTTCTCAGCAAGAATGGCGCTTAATCAGACCCTTATCGACTTCGGCTTATCAAGAAAATTCCTGCTTTTATTACCCATTTGATTTGACTTGCTTGTCAGGCATTGTTTTAGGATGTCATTTGGATCATCAGGAAAAAGCTCAAATTATTAATTTTATTCAGTCAGATAGCCGTTATAAAAGCTGTGTTATTCATCAATTAGTTCCCGATAAAACTGAGTTCCAATTACATCTTCAAGGGCTTTAAGCAAATATTCTCTCATTCCTTCGGAAATTACTGTAAACTGCCGATAACTTAATAGAATGATGGGGAATAAACATGCTTCCAGTGATTGCCATTGTTGGTCGTCCAAATGTGGGTAAATCAACCATATTTAATCGATTAACCAAGACTAGAAATGCCTTGGTTGCCAATCAGCCAGGTTTAACCAGAGATCGTCAATATGGTCGTGGCATGATTAACAATCAGCCTTGTATATTGGTTGATACAGGTGGTTTGTCTGGGGAAGAAGATGAACTTAATTTGGCGATGGCAAAACAGGTTCAATATGCCATCGAAGAATCACATTGTGTGATGTGGGTGGTGGATGGTAAAACAGGCATGAATAGCTCCGATGAAAAAATAGCCGAAGAATTACGCAAATTAAATAAGCCCATTTGTATCACTGTGAATAAAACTGAAAACATGGAACGGGTGAGTAGTTGTGCAGATTTTTATTCGTTAGGGATGGGTGAACCATTTGCCATTGCCGCAGTGCATGGTCGCGGTATCAAAAATTTAGAGGAAGGTCTATTAAATTTATTAGAACAAGAAAATATTACATTCAATGATGAAGCTGAAGATCCATCATCAGGAGTAAAAATTGCGTTGATTGGTCGTCCTAATGTGGGTAAGTCAACATTGATTAATCGCATTGTGGGTGAAGAACGGGTGGTGGTATTTGATATGCCAGGAACTACTCGGGATAGTTTAAATGTACCCTTTGAAAAAAAGGGTACAAATTATACTTTCATTGATACCGCAGGCGTTAGAAGAAAATCCAAAGTTAAAGAAGTTATTGAAAAATTCAGTATCATCAAAGCATTGCAGGCAATGGAGTCATCCAATGTTGTATTGTTGATCTTTGATGCCCATGAAGGAATTACCGATCAGGATAATACATTAATCAGTCATGTATTAAAAAGTGGACGAGCTTTAATCATTGCCATTAACAAATGGGATGGTCTGGACGAAGAAAAGAAAACATCAATCCAACGGGATATTGATTTACGCTTATCCTATGTGAAGTATGCCAAAATACACAGAATATCCGCACTACATGGAACGGGTGTCGGTGATTTATTTCAGTCAATTAATAAAGCTCACCAATCGGCTTTTCGTGATATTCAAACTCATGAATTAACTCAAGTGATTGAACAGGCCGTGCAAGCACATCAACCTCCGCTGGTTAAAGGACGACGTATCAAGTTGAGATACGCTCATCAAGGTGGCAGGAATCCTCCCATTATTGTTATTCATGGCAATCAAACCAAATCAGTACCAGAAGCGTATGTGCGTTATCTGGAAAACTTTATCAGAAAATCATTTCGATTGGTTGGAACACCTGTCTATATTGAATTTAAAAATTCTGAAAATCCTTATAAACATAAACGAAACACTTTAACACCAAGACAAATACGCAAGAAACAACGTTTGGTGAAACATGTCCATAAAAGTAAGGTAACACGCAATAAATGAACTACCCATATTGCGCAGACATTTTGTTTGTCTTTTTTGTTACAAAAATAGGCGTGTAGTCGCTCTACATAACTATTTTTGTAGCAAAGAAGACGAACAAAAGAGCCAGTAAGATGGGTAGTTTATTTGTTGCGAGTTGCCTAAG
>JABHHM010000192.1 GCA_018671575.1 Methylococcales bacterium
TCCGCCTTTTTTGTTGCAAAAATAGTTGTGTAGTTCGACTATACGCCTATTTTTGCGCCTCAAAGGCAAACAAAAATCCTGCACAATTTGGACGTTTATTTATTTCGCCTCCCCTAAGACTTTTTAATTATTGCCTGATTTTCTTAGGGTATTATATTCTCAACTGCTGACTTTTTTAAACTGGGCGTACAATATTCGTGAGTTCAGTTTTTTTCCATCCAAATAATAATCAATTATTTTTCTCATCAGTCTTTTAATTGCAGTCATACATTCAACGCCATCTAATTCGTTATTTGCAAAAGCCAGTAAATAGGCTCCTTTGATTAATTCAGTGACTAAAGTATCATTAGATGCGTTGACTGGGCCATGTTCAATTTCATAGCGATAGTAGGTGTTGCTCTCTATTGCTAATCCTGTGTCGGCATCATGGGTTAATATTAAGCCAAACCCTAAAAGGTTCAGCAGATATTTTTCAAACAACCTTAGCACAACTTGAAAATCATCTAACTCGGTTAAGTGTTTCAAGGTATTTTGATATAGTTTAAAAATGTCAGGGTGAGGATCATATTGATGTGTTAAATGAATGATTAACTCGTTAATATAATATCCACAAAAAAGTTTTTCACCCTGTAAATTTGGAATGCTGTGTCCATTTGCTTCAATATCCCTCAGTATTTTTAGATCGCCACGTCCGCTCCAGGAAATTAGAAGTGGCTGATAGGGTTGAATAAAGTGACGATAGCTTGCTTTTTTACTGCCTTTGGCAATCAAGGAGATTCTGCCAAAATTCATCGTGAAAATATCAATGATTTGGCTGGATTCACGATACTTTCTATGGTGTAAAATAAAAGCAGGTTCTTGATTTATAATTGATGAATTCATTTCCACTGATTGAATGGATATTTTACCAGTGATGAATTGAGATAACGATTGTCATCACTCACGTCTTTGCCTAACCAATCAGGATGTTCGAACGGTTCATTTTCACTTTCTAATTCAATTTCAGCCAAAACCAAACCCGCATTGACACCAAAAAAAACATCAATTTCCCAAGTGTGGCCACAATAATCGACCAAATAACGGGTTTTTTCAATGATATTTCCAATGCAGAGAGATAACATTTCATCCGCTTCATCCAATGGGGTAGGGTATTCAAATTCATGTCGAATATGGGTGTTTACTTTGCGTTTAATGTTGATAAAGGCGTCAACTGCTGGTTGAGCATTATTCATTATTTTAAAATTTGAGTACGGTTGTGATTTTGAAGTTCTAATTCTGACAGAATTACAATGGTCATGCTGAGTTAAGTAACCCTGTTTTAAAGCCATTGACTGTTTTATATGTTGTTTCCAAGTATCGCTTGAAACTAAGAATTTGTATTCAATTTCTGTAGGCATGTATTTTATCCAGACAGTATTTTAAGTGTTTCATCCAAGTTTGAAATATCGATGCCAAGTTTTTTCATTTTAGCGATTAATTCATCTTTTGATGAAGACTTTTTTAAACATTTCAAACTATTATTAGGCAGTTGGATAATTTTATGAGTATTCAAGTTGATGACCAAAGAATAATCGCCACAATCAATATCAACACACGTATTGGTAGGAAATAAAGCCGTTGATGATTGAGTTTTTACGTTAGATTCTGCGGGTAAAATAGGCAATCCATCCCATTGATTCCACTGTGCTGGAAATTGTTCTAAATGACTGATTAGTGGTGATAGTATTTCCTGTAATGCAATATGAATAGAGGCTTTCTGATATTCAAAATATTTGGGAGATTGAATATCCAACTTAAAACAATATGAGTCAAAGCCATGTACCACAGGTATTAATGGAATTTTTTTCAACTGAGCCAGTTTAAAAATGCCTGAAGCAACTACAAAGGCGTGTTTTAATACATTGACGGGTACAGGTTCACCTTTGCCTTGTTGGGCTAAAATGGTATCTGGCAGTACGACCAATAAACGCTTAGAAGCAATGTGTTGATTGAGTTTAATGTGTAAATGCTCATCATTGACATCCAGAAACTCTATTTTTCGATGATGGTTCAATTGCTCCCAATTCATTCCATGGCATTGTTCAGCTTGTTTTTTTAAAATATCGAAATGACCTTGCTGACTATCTCCCAAAAAGCTGAGTAATACGTTTGTATGACTTTGTGATGCTTTGGCAAGCATAGATAGAATCATGCGCCAGCCAGCCATGTGAAAGAACAATAAAATTGAAGGTTTGGGAGCGTGCTCAAGTAATTGATTTAATTGATGCCAGGTGGCAGGAAAAATCAATGGTGATTTTTTGATTTTTAACTGTGATTTGGGTAACTGTAGAAAAGAAAAAGTAAATTGTTCATACCAAATGTGTTGTTTTGAAATTTTTAACCGATTTTGTGGTGTGGTGTTTAAAAAGGGTTTCATGGCTAAAATAGATTTCAACAAACGACTGGGTTTTTCCATTAACACACCAGTGACTGATTGGAATGCCCAATATTGAAAAAATAATTTCAACCAATTTTTAGTTTCAAGCAATTTGAAATGCCAAGGAGCAGGGGGTATTAGGAATTGATCTAAGCTTGATGGTTTTTCGGTATTATCAATTTGATAAAAGGGTTGATGGTTGACGTAATGCTCCATGTCAGCCATGTTTTCAATGGATAACATGGCATCATCTCCCAGATGAATAGAAAATTCTTTTTCAATTTTAACAATCAGCTCAATTTGCTGTAAAGAACTCAGGCCTAATTCACCTAGCTTTGTTTCAGTTGTTAAACTAATGCTCAAGTTATCTTTCGTAATTTCTTGAATAATTACCGATAAACGATTAAGAAACACATTGTCCGTATGAGGTGTTTCAATTGATTTGATATTTTTTTCAGCATTATTTGGGTTTTGGCTGTCAAAAATCAACTTTAATTCACCCAGTTGAAATTGTTTTTTACAGAGTCTCCGTTGGACTTTTCCACTGGTAGTTTTTGGCAAACTTTTGGGTTTTATGAACAATATCTGTGTTGTTTCAACCAAATGTTGGTCAATTACATTTTGTCGAATATTAGCCATGATGGATGGGAAATACTCTTGTGCGGTATGGCGATGAATTTCTTGAACAATGATCAATTTTTCCATGTTATTTTGTTCGATTGAAAACACTGCCGTTGCATCATTCAATAATGCTTCATCAGAAGTAAATACGGTATATTCTATGTCTTGCGGATAATGATTGGTTCCTTGCAAAATGATTAAATCTTTATGTCGTCCTGTAATATAAAGTTGCCCTTTAGAGATAAAGCCTAAATCACCTGTCCTGACATAAGGAGTGGTTTGATTTTTAATATGGGCATTAAACACTGCCAGAGTTTCTTCTCTATTATTAAGATAACCTTGAGCCATACTGGGGCCAGTGAACCAAATTTCACCTATTTCATTATTTTTACAAAGAGTGAATTTGTCGGGCTCAACAATTTTGATGTCGTGAGGAGGGAAGGCCGTGCCAGAAGAAATCAATTCAAGGCTGTTTTCATCCATCTGCTCTTTAAATTCAATTTGATGAGTCAGTTGCAGTGTTTGTTTGTCAATCAAACAACTTTGATAGCCGCTAAAAGGCTCATTACCTGCCACCATTAATGTCGTTTCTGCCAATCCATAACAAGGGTAAATGGCTCGTTCATTGAATCCACAAGACTTGAAACTGGCAATAAATTTTTTCAAGGTGGTTGCTCGGATCGGTTCTGCACCATTGACTGCAATTTTCCAGGAACTTAAGTTTAATTGCTGTTTTTGTTGATCGGTAATTTTACTGCTACATAGTTCATAGGCAAAATTGGGTGCGCCACTGATAATCGCTTGGTAGTCACTGATGGCTTTTAGCCAGATAAAAGGGTGTTTGATGAAAGTCATTGGTGACATCATGACCGATGTGGCACCAAGGTAAATTGTCCCTAAAATTCCACCGATGAGTCCTAGGTCATGATAAGGCGGTAACCAACTGACACTGGTCATTGAATGCAGCGGTTCTTTCAGGTTTAATACTTGCTCCAGACATTTTAGATTATACAATAAATTGCCATGAGTCAGCATAACCCCCTTGGGTTGTCGTGTCGAGCCTGAGGTAAACTGTATAAAACACAGCTGATCCGCTTCAATATTGGCTGTTTGGAAATTAGACGCATCTCCTTGACAAATAGCTTCAAAAGTATGCCAATGATTGCGATTAATGGCTGTTTTATTCTCTAACTCAGACTTGATTAAGCATTGATACAAACGCTCATTACAGATGATCGCCTGGCTGTCAGATCCTGCTATCACACTGTCTAAACGATTGATGTTACGTTGACTGGTGGGGGGGTAGCTGGGAATAACAATGCAATCACAGTATAGACAGCCAAAAAATGCCACCACAAAAGGAATTCCTGGTGGCATTAATAACAATATTTTTTTCTTGTTACACTGATTTTGAGTGAGATTAGCTGCAACAATAAGTGCTTGTTGGTGTAATTCTTCATAACTGATCTGCTGGATTACCTGACCTTGGTCATCCAGAAAAATATAAGCCGTTTGCTTTGGATGGAGTTGTTTTCTGAAAATTAATAACTCGACCAAAGATTTGGCATTGCCAGGGAATAGTGATGGGTCGTGCATAATAAAATAGTTTTATATTGAATACTGATTGAAAACAAATTATAGACTAATTGAGGGGTTATAAGTAGGTGACCATAATTATATTAACATTTTCACTCAATATTTTCCGCCCTTTGGCACTACTACTCTGACCGAATAGACCTCTATGCAATCAGAGCAGTAACACCAAAGGTCAAAA
>JABHHM010000109.1 GCA_018671575.1 Methylococcales bacterium
AAAATTTTGTTAAGATAATTTTGTTCACCTACTTAGGCGCCTTGGTTGATTCTAAATATTGTTCAAAAAATTCTTTAAGTTGTTCACCTGCTGCTTTTAATTCAGGGAATAATAGAAATATTTTTTCTATATCACCTGCTTTGGCCTCCTTTTCCATCATTAAACATTGCTGGTGTAAACGCATTCCGCTTAGATTTGAAGCAACTCCTTTGAGATTATGTGCTTGGATTCGGATGTCTTCAATATCTTTATTCTCCTGAATTGTTTGTTGTAGTGTGGCAAGACGTTTGGGTATTTCTTGAATAAATAAATTGATAGGAATATGTAAGATATTTTCTAGATTGGAAACTCTTGTCATGGCAGAGGCTTTATCCCAAATGGGTAATTCAGTGGTCTCTTCAGTTTTAGTACAGGGTTTTATTTCAGGTTGATTGATATTGCTTTCTTCTTCTAGCAACCAGTGAGTTAATTTATCTACCAATAATTGATGGTCAATGGGCTTTATTAAATAATCGTTCATGCCAATGGCGAGACACTTATCTCTGTCTTTGTTCATGGCATGAGCTGTAATGGCGATGATGGGAATGCTTTTATACTGTTTTCCTGTATGGCCTTCTCGAATTCGTTGGGTTGCCTGGTAGCCATCCATTTCAGGCATTTGACAGTCCATGAGAATCAGTGAATAAGTTTGTTGGTTGTTGTTTAATTTGTTTAAAGCTTCAACACCATTATTTGCAATATCAATTTCCAGACCAAGATTATTAATAATCCCAAGCATTATGTGTTGGTTGATCAGATTGTCTTCTACTAATAACAATCGAGTATTTTCAGGCCAAATGTTTGAGGATTTTGTTAATGAACTTGTATTGGTGGGCAGAGGTAAATCTGGGGTAGATAAGATATTTGTTGTGGATAATGCTGATTGACGTTTATTTGCCAGGCATTTTAGTAAATCAGTGGCGGTGGCTGGTTTTGGAAAATGCGCAACAAACCCCAGGTTTTCAAAATAGTCCGCATTATTTTGATTGGCCATGGTTGTCATCATAATTAATTTCATAGAATTAAAACGGTCATCATTTTTTATTTTTTTACCAAGTTCGATCCCATTGATGGGTGTTAAATTCATTTCAATCAGAGCAAAATCAAAAAAATCATCATTGAATTTTATTCTATCTTCACAAAGTGATAGGGCATGGTCGGCATTTTTTGCGAGGGTTGTTTTTGCTCCCCAGCTTTGTAGTTGCCGAGATAAAATTGAATGATGAGTTTGGTTGCTGTCAATAATGAGTAGGCTGAGTGTTTTAATGTGATCGGGTATTTTAATGCTTTGGGACTGCTTACTTTTCTGAACGGGGATGCGGAAGTTAAAGCAACTGCCTTTGCCGATTTTACTAGTGACAGTGATATCACCATTCATTAATAGGCAAAGTTTTTTAACAATGGCAAGGCCTAATCCCGTCCCTCCAAATTTTCGGCTGGTTGATGCATCAACCTGGCTGAATTTATCAAATAGCAAAGGAATGGATTCAGCAGGAATACCAATTCCATTATCAGTCACGGTTCCATTGAGCATCCAATATTGTCTGGTATGTGTTTGTAACTCAACACGAATGACAATTTCTCCTTGTAAGGTAAACTTAATGGCGTTGCCAATGATATTGGTGAATATTTGTTGAATTCTGGCTGGATCACCTTGTATCAATGGGTGCTTTATGGCTGTTTCATCCAGGATGAGTTCAATGCCTTTGGCTTGAGCCTGGTATGCCAATGTTTTGGTTAAATCAGTGAGTAGTTCTGATAAGTTGAAAGGACTGGATTCTAAAGCCAATTTTCCTGATTCTGCTTTTGAAAAGTCGAGTATGCTGTTAACCAGTGTTAATAGTGATTGAGTACATTTCTGTGCCAGAGAAACTCGGTATTGTTGTTCGGTATTTAATGGACTATTTTTTAATAAACCTAAAAGACCAAGAACGCCATTCATGGGGGTTCTTATTTCATGACTCATGCTGGCTAGAAAGTCAGTTTTGGCAAGCATGGCATTTTCTGCAATGATATGAGATGTTAATAAGTCCTTTTTAGCATTTTTTTGTTCGCTAATATCTGCGCTGATGGAGATGTATTTTTTAGAACTGTCATCGTTATCGGATATTTTGGTAATGGTTGTTTTTAGCCAATAGCAAGTTCCGTTTTTGGCTTTGTCGCAGAGTTCTCCTTGCCAGACTCCTTTGGTAAATAGTGTTTTATAGAGTTCATCATAAAATGCAGCATCATGATAACCCGAATTAAACAGTCGGTGATTTTGTCCGAGTAATTCTTCTTTGCTATAGCCAGAAATTTGAGTAAGTTTTTCGTTTGCAAAAGTGATGTTACCTGTCTCATCGGTACAGGTAACAATGGCGTGTTGATTTAATGCAAACCATATATCTTGCAATTCAGGGCGTGATTCTTTCTGGGATGGATTATTTTTCATCAATTCTGGGTTGGCTGAGCATTGGTAATAAATGAAATAGTAGCAATAAAAATGAAATTATCCAGAACCCTTGAGAAAAAATTAGCCATAAATGAATGTTGGGTGTTGAGATAATGGGCAAAATGACTCTAAAAATACTGCCGATAATCATTAATGCAAAAATGATGGGTAATATTCTGGGAGGTTGAAAAACATTTCTGCCTGTATGACCTAATGATACTCTCGTCATCATACCCACGGTGATGACTCCTATGCCGCCAAATGAGAAAGCATGTATTGATAAATAAGGGTTTAAATCTGTTGTTAAGCTGATTAATTTTAAGAAAAAGCCAAAAACGATAAAGCTATATGCAATATAAAGTACCCATGAAAGTGGTTTTTTCCATAATTCATGAGTATACCAGCCTGCTAATCTGATGCTGTGTAGAATGACTAATGCGGTTGTTACAATTGCCAGTAAAACAGGAGCTGTAAAGAAAATATCCAGAATGGAAAATGCCAAAAAGAAGACTAGGCTGGCAATGTCCAGCCATTTCCAGTTTTTTAATTTTACAGGGCAATCTGCCGCATTTTCAATAAAAAATGGAATGACCCTTCTTGCCATCATAAAAAGCAGGGCAAGAACTGTGTAAAGACCAATATAAATTCCCCATTTTTCACCTTGCTCTAGTACATTAATAAGACCAAGACCGTATATGATATTGCCAATTAAGAAAATTATAATTTTGGAGATGACAGGAATTTGTTTCCATTGTTTGACTTTAATAATGGGCTGTGAAATGGCAATGGTTAAGCCGAGTATGAAGATGTTTTCAATGATGAGGTTGATATAAATAGAATAAGGTGTTTCCAATAAATAGAGTAAACGGCTGGTTATCCAGAGACCACATAAAATCAGTAAGGGTTTGCCATAAAGTGTTTGAACTCCTGTCCAGTTTTTAATGGCAGTGAGTAAAAAGCCTGCAATCACTGCCAAACTATAACCATAAACCATTTCATGGGCATGCCAGTAAACAGGGTTAATACCATTGAACTTAACGGGTAAGGAAAAATTTAAAAAACCACTCCAGATCATCATTGAAATAATGGCGAAGAGACAGGCAAGTAGAAAAAAAGGACGAAATCCTAAGCTTAAGATGGCAGGTGTTTGATTTTGTATCGTAGTGTTTATGTTGTTCATTGGTTTAGGTAACTCGCAATAAATAAACTACCCATATTATTTGTAGCCAAAGGGCACAAAACTCTTTTTTTGTCTTCTTTGCCACAAAAATAGTTATGTAGAACGAGACTAAGTAGGTGACCATAATTATCTTAACAAAATTTTCGCTCAAGATTTTTTGACCTTTGGTGTTACGGCTCTGATTGCAT
>JABHHM010000342.1 GCA_018671575.1 Methylococcales bacterium
AAATAACAACGGCTATAGTGATGCTAAAAAAAGGTTTTTCCATTGAGGATATTGCCGATGTCACAGGGCTTTCCATCAGAGAAATAAATTGCCTGAATAAAGATGATTGACCAAATTATTTTCCACATACCATATTTAAATACTTAAAATCACAAACGACACCTGTCATCACTTCATAGAAGTAATGATTTAAAAACAAAACCGAAAATGCATGACATGAACAATAATCTAAGTTGCATGTTTCAATCTGCAGTGTTGAAACATGATTTACATAAAGCGCAGAATTTACTGGATCAGGGCGCCGATATTAATTACCGGAATCGCTATGGTGATAGCATACTGCTGATATTGCTTCAAACTTTTTCTGCTAAAAATCAAAAGGCCATGGTTGATTCTATTCAATGGCTATTGCAAAAAGGGGCTGATCCTAATCTGGTTTCTAAGACAGGTCTGAGTCCCTTACAAAGAGCAATTATCAATATCAAAGACCAACATGAATCAGAATTTAACAATGAGATGATAGATAAAATACTCGTTGGTGGGTACGAGGAGATAGAAAGACATTATGAACAAAATGAACAATGTGCAACCAGTATTATAGCTTTATTGATTAAATATGAAGCAGACCTTAATTATATCGGAGAATCAGGTCATTCGATTCTCCTGACAGCCATTATTAACAAACATTGTAAAATAGCCCGCTACTTGATTAAACAAGGGGTTAACTATGAGGTATTCCACAAAAATTCTAAAGATGGGGCTTTGATATTGAGACGCGCCCATACTTTTTGCTCCGATATCATTCCAGACTTGTTGGCACCCATAAACACGATTGCTCATTCGACTTTTCCATTGTTCATTGGAAATCAAAAAGATGCTTTTCCTTGTCATTATCAGGTTCAGATAGATGATGAAAATAGATTGTATTTAAATCAGAATGGTCATTTCAAGTGGCGCGTACTAACCTGGCAGCAAGGCTTTCAAAGTCAACGTTTCAGAAATGGTCAATGGATCGATGCAGCCCATGATTGTGAAATTGCGTTGTTATATTACCGCTACAATCATTATCGAATTATAAACCCAAATGCATATGTCTGGTTGCAGTTACAAATTCCTGCAGAGATCATTAACAAAATAGAAATGTATAATTTTGCCCAGCCATTGATGTTACATTGGGTCGCTTCTTTGCCGTATGCTTTTCAAATGGCCAATCACTCACCAGGTACTTTGTGGATGCTGGCGGGATTGTATATTCAGCAGCCCGAATTGTTTGCAAAAGATGATATTAGCACCTTTTTTACCTGGCCATTGTCTAAAATTACCCAACTGCTTGGTGGTCAAGGTCTTAAATCCGAAACAAAAATGATTCGAAGAAATGACTTAAAGGTGAGTATTGAGTCTAATTGGCACTCGATCCGATATATGTTGATTAATGGTTATTTACAAAAGCTTGATTTTATTTGTTCTATGCCCATTTTGATGCAACTTGAAAAATACCCATGGGTTATGCAGAATAATAATTTATTAAAACATTATGCAAAAAAACCTTTAAAATTATTTAATCGCGAGGAAATGCAATACACTTTTATCATTCTTGAAGATACGGTTAAAATTGCTCAAATGTTGTCAATATTTGATTATAAACTGGCCATAAAAAAATGTAAGACTCCTAAGCAACTTTACCAATTACATGATCACTGGCTCAGTCGTTTACTAAAACAATATGATTCCGATCTGCTTCAAAATTTAAACTGGGCCAAACCCTTTCCTGCCTCTCCAATTCCAGACAACAATCTAATTAAATACATTCCCAATGGTTTAAAATTGTTGCAGGAAAGTATTGATATGTCACATTGCGTATCAATCTATACTTATGAAGCCTATAGTGGTAACTGCTTTTATTACCATATTAATTATGATCGTCCTGCTACTTTGGAATTACGCAGTTCAAGAGATAAAAAAATTATATATTTAAGACAATTTTATGGTGAACATAATACTCTACCTGATCGAGCTGTAAAAAATATAGCTTGGCAATGGTTAAAAAAATATAATATTAAATC
>JABHHM010000227.1 GCA_018671575.1 Methylococcales bacterium
AAGTTGGATGTTTATTTATTGCGAGTTGCCTAAATAAGTAGGTGGCCATAATTATCTTAACAAAATTTTTGCTCAAGATTTTTTGACCTTTGGTGTTACTGCTCTGATTGCATAGAGGTCTATTCGGTCAGAGTAGTAGTACCAAAGGGCGGAAAATATTGAGTGAAAATGTTAATATAATTATGGTCACCTACTTATAACCTTGCCTGATATTTTCATCTTAAAAATAATTGACTTAGACGGAAACAAACATGTTAAAAGATACCAATAAAATTAAAACTATTAGTAAATTAGTGCCATTTCGTGAATTATCGAAAAAGCGCATTAAAGAATTATTGGAATTGTTGCCATTTGTTGAGTTTGATGCAGGAACTTATTTGTTTCGTAAAGGTGAGCAAGACGAAAAAACTTTTTTTTTGATATCTGGTCAGATAGCTTGTGTTGCTGAAAATAAAGAAATTGATGTCATTACATCGGGTACGCCTGCTGCATTTTATCCATTAGCAGATAATCAGCCTCGTGAAATTTCTGCCAGAGCAATCACTGTCGTGGTTGCAATTTGTATTGACCGTTCATTGTTAAAAACAATTATCACTCATGATAAACCAAGCAGTTATCAGGTGTCTGAAATTGAAACAGAACCCAATGATGATTCCGACTGGATGACCCAGGTTTTGCAATGTAAATTATTACAGCATGTCCCTGCCAATAATATGATGCAGATTATGCAGCATATTAATCAAATGCCCTTGAGTTCTGGTGATGTGGTCGTGCGTCAGGGTGAAGTTGGTGATGCTTTTTATATCATTAATTCAGGACGGTGTTTGGTTGCTAGGCGCTCCGAAGAAGACGGAAAAGAATTAAAACTAGCCGAATTATATGCAGGCGATTATTTTGGTGATGAGTCTCTCGCATCGGGGTTAGCTAGAAATGCAACCATTACCATGTTGACTAATGGTAATGTTTTAAGTCTTTCAAAAGCTTATTTTAATAAATTCATTCGAGATTCTTTGTTAGATTTTTTGTCATATAAGCAAGCATCAAATGAGGTTGATGAAGGTGCGATTTGGTTAGATTGTCGAAATGATGAAAACTGTAAAAATAACCCAATGGAGGGTTGCTTACATATTCCATTTTATGATTTGCGTGGAGAAGTTAAAAAGCTTGATATCAATAATAGATACATTGCCTATTGTGATGATGGCAGTGAAAGCTCAGCGGCAGCTTTTCGACTCATAGAAACTGGCTATGATGTTTATGTTTTAAAAGGTGGGTTAACTAATTCGCTTAAAAAATTATCAGCAACTTTAGAGTCTGAGGACACTATTGATCTGGATGCGGCTTCTTGGGGAAATGACGAAAAATTAGATAATTCTGAGTTATATGATTTATCTGAACAATTATCTGAGTCAATTAGCCAACAAACTGTCATTAGAAATGAATCAGCTCAGACATTGCGTATATTGGAAGATGATGTTGCAAGAGTTCGCAGAGAAAGAGAAAAATTTAGAAAGCTATTAGATGAAGAAAGAGCGCGTCATCAATATGATATTGAACAATATCGTCTAAAAGTCAGTTTGTTGGAGGATGATAAAGATGATTTGTCATTCAAGTTAGATAGTCAGCCATTAAATGATGAAAAACAACCAACAGTTGTTCATGTCAGTGATCAAGAGCAATTAAATAAATTGAATGATGAAATGGTTTATCTTAAATCAGATGTAGAGTTATCCGTTTCAAGGTTAAATAATCAGGAGCAAGAATTTCAGTTACAAATTACAGAGCTAAAAAAACAGTTGGTAGAAGAAAAACAAGCTTTTATCAAAATACAAAATAATCTTAAAGCTGAATCAAGTATTATTTCACGACTTCAAAAAGACTCAAGAGTCGAAAGGTTGTTATTGTCAAAAATCCAGACAAGACTGACTGAAGAAAAAGAACAAGTGGCGAGAATTAACGAGAAAATACAATACATTGGAAATATTACAGCTGATAATTTACTGACAATGGGATGTTCGCAGAAATCACCTTATTCATTTCAGGGAGATGTTAACCATTCTGTTGCTTATCTGCCAGAGCAAAAGATATTGAATTGTAGTATGAACATTCCGTGGAAATATGCTCAATATGATAATGTACTACTCATTGGAAATTATAAACAATTTGCCAAAGAAAATAAAAAAACCTGGTTTACTAATAGTGTTGCCGCCGCTATTTTAATTGGTATTTTGAGTAGTGCATACCATGTAGTTAGTCAAACGAATTGGTTTCAAACAACCTTTCAATTATTTATTTGATAAAATACAGTCAAAAAAAAAGCCCTTAAAAATAAGGGCTTAAAAATAATAACAAGTTGGGGATAACTGTTACTTAATTTCGTTTACGACTAGCCGAGTAATGAAAGAGCCGACTGAGGTAGCTGATTGGCTTGAGCTAAAATGGAGGTTGACG
>JABHHM010000446.1 GCA_018671575.1 Methylococcales bacterium
ATCAATGGAAAGGTCGATAAAAAATCATTGCCATTACCCGACCAGTGTGAATTGTTGAGCCAGCAAGAATTTGTTGCCGCCAGTTCATTCACTGAATCTTGGCTGATGAAAAAATGGCAGAAATTACTCAATACAGATCAAGAAATCAGTATTCATCAAAACTTTTTTGAATTGGGTGGTGATTCACTGATCGCAACACGCACAGCCACGTCTATTAGGCAAAAATTTCAAATAGATTTACCGTTAAACCAGTTTTTTGCTCATCCAAACATTGCCGAGTTGGCAAAATGGATTGATCAGCAAGATAAACAAACTGCAAAAGTGGAACGGTTACTGCCACAAATCAAAGCTGATTCATTACATCGATTTGATGCTTTTCCTCTCAATGATATTCAACAAGCTTATTGGCTAGGACGGCAAGGTGGTTTTGATTTGGGTAATATTGCCTGTCATTTTTATGTTGAAATTGAAGGTGATTCCATTGATATTCAACGCCTCAATCAAGCATGGCAAAAATTAATTGAGCGTCATGACATGTTACGCATGGTGATACATCCAGACGGACTACAACAAGTGCTTGAGCATGTGCCATATTACAATATACCAACGCTGGATTTACGAGGTCAAAGTAAACAGCAGACGGATCAACAGTGGAAAGAGACACGACAACATTTAGAAGACCAGGTGTTGCCGACTGATCGTTGGCCATTGTTTGAATTGGCCGCGCATATCGTCGATGAGCAAATTACACGAATTTATTTTAGTTTTGATTTGTTGATGGGAGATGTTTGGAGTTTTCTAATTTTATCCAAAGAATGTATGCAATTGTACCAACAGCCCGACGCTGAATTGCCGTCACTTGAAATTAATTTCAGGGATTACATCCTGGCAGAAAAAGAAATTTTGTCTTCGGATGTATTTAATGATCAGTGGAATTATTGGCAAAAACGTCTGCCTACTTTGCCCAATGCCCCTGATTTGCCTTTGGCGGGGAAAGCATCAGACATCGAAAAACCGCATTTTGTCAGATTTTCCTATACTTTGGCTAAAGCAGAATGGCAAGTATTAAAACAACGAGCAACCACCGCAAGACTAACCAGTTCATTGGTATTATGTGCTGTTTATGCCGAAGTATTAGCTCGTTATAGCAAACAAAATGATTTTACCTTAAATCTGACCCAATTTAATCGTTTACCTTTACATTCACAAGTCAATGAGATTGTTGGTGATTTTACCTCATTGTTATTATTAGAAGTTAATTACCGATCAGACCAAACCTTCATGCAACGAGCCAAACAACTCTTTAAGCAGTTAAATGAAGACCTGGAAAATAATCAAATTAACGGTATGCGTGTGATGCGTGAAATGGGCGTGCAACAAAATCGTAATGTTTCTATGCCCGTGGTCTTTACCAGTGCCTTGCCTATTCAGGATAAAGCTAAGTCGAGCAGCTCACCTGCTCAAACGAAACTCATCCCCTTGCGGGATAAAGCTAAGTCGAGTAGCTCGCCTGCTCGAACGAAACTCATCCCCTTGAGGGATAATGATGATAATTCCGATGATGAATGGTTGGGTAAACGAACTTATAACATCTCACAAACGCCACAAGTCTGGCTGGATTATCAAGTATTTGAAGAAAAAGGTGATTTAATCCTGAGTTGGGATTTGGTTGATGAATTGTTTCCAAAAAATATGATTGCCGATATGTTCGGTGCAATGACGGGGTTATTGCATCAACTGGCAAAATCAGATCAAAGTTGGCATCAATCGACTTTTGATTTAATTCCAGACTATCAAATCCAGCAAATTAAAGCCGTTAATCAAACGCAACAGCACATTCCTAATGGATTGTTACACAGTCAATTCTTTCAACTGGCACAAAAAACACCAGAAGCCATTGCCATTATTTCTGATGATTTGACGTTAAGTTATTCAGAGCTTGCCCGCAAAGCCTATCAAATAGCCAATCAATTATCGGCTAATGTAGTCAATCAACAATTTTGTGTTGCCATTGTCATGCAAAAAGGCTGGCAACAAGTGGTTGCTTGTTTGGGCGTGTTAGCCGCTGGCGGAACGTATGTGCCGATTGATTCTCATGTACCAGAATCACGTTTGAAATTATTACTGGAACAAATTGAATGTGAGACGGTGCTAACACAAACTCATGTTCAAGCCAATTTTCAATGGGAGTCGGTGAAACATTGTTATTGTGTGGAAACTGATTTTGAGCAGTCTGATGCAACCGAAAAAATAAAATTTATTG
>JABHHM010000449.1 GCA_018671575.1 Methylococcales bacterium
CATTTAAGGCAATTTGTAAAAAACTGAATGCGTTAGTAATTATTGATAGTCAAATTGGCCATGTGATTGATCATATCAATCAAACGCTTGATAATTTACCGCTCGGCCCTATTCAGGGTAGTGATTTACAGTCATTAGTGGCTTTAACATCACTCTTAATGGATAAAGACAAATTGAAAGATTATGGTCAGATTATATCAGATCAAAATTCATCAATTGAAGCGCAAGAAACTGAAACTTTTGAAGAAACAATAATTGAACCCGTTGATCCGGTAGAAATTATTAAAATCCCAGTAGTTTCACTCAAAGAAGAAGTTATTGAAGAAATAGAAGATGATATCGAAGAAGAAATCGAAATCATTCCTGCCAAAGTTGTAGAAGACCAAGGCATCTTTTTTTAAAAATTTCTAATTCCCTTTGATAAAGGAAAACACATTCCTTTGTCAAAGGAGAAGTGTGTTTTTCTCTAACTAAATAACGGAGAAACAACATGAAAAAAAGCAATATAATGGAAGCTCAATCGATCACAGCTTCAATCTGGTCAGAAAAATTAGGTGTTAATGTCGTTATCGGTGGAGGCCATGCTTTCACGAACGGTAAAACGATACATTTACCCGATTTGAATGATCAGTATTATAAAAAAATGATGGGTGTTTTATTTGGGTTAAATGCTCATGAGAGCTTCCATATCTTGGAAAGCGATTTTAATATTATTCGTCAATGTCAATCACCATTGGAAAAAATGGTCTTGAATATCGTAGAAGATATCAGAATCGAAAGAAATGGAATCAAGAAATATCCCGGCATTAAAAGAAGATTAGATGAAGCTTGTAAGCACATGCTTTTAGGAAATAAATCTCCCGAAGACGATTCATCTGATCAACCAGGGGCTGTCTTATGTAATTATCTGTTAACCGCAGGTAGGCTTAAATATTTAAAGCAAAGTTTTTTAAAAAATCTTGCTGATAAATACAGTCAAAAAGCAGAAGCCCATTTTGGTAATGGGTTTTTAATTCGTATCAATGCGCTGATGAATGGCGTTTATGGATTAAAAAATTCAGCCGATGCTTATGATCTGACGCTCGAAGTCATCCGAATGATGGAAGAATTAGATAAAGAAGATAAGCAAAATAAAGATCAGCAAAACCAAGATCAGGACGATCAAGGTGAAGATGATCAAAATCAAGACAGTCAGGAAGCTGAAGATAGTCAAGATGATCAGGATCAGGATGAGAATTCAGATCAAGATAATCAAGCTAATGACAGTGTTGATATCGATAACAACGATAGCATTGATGACAGTCAAGATGAAGACGATGATAATAATCAAGGCGATGAAAATGACACTAGTGCGGCACAACAAGCATTGGCGTCAGATGAAGATGATTTGCCAGATGATATTTATGATCAATTAAAAAAGGAACTTGAGAATAATGCAGAAAGCCCTGAGCATAGACTTGATATAGCAGTAGAGTGTTCAATAAAATCCAGACAACCAGATGAAGTTTTGTTTAAAGAAGCAAAATTATACTCAAATGGTATCAGGAGTCAGTTGGTCAGTTTATTGCAAAGCTCAAAAAAAGACAGGGTGTCTTTTAAAAGAACAGGAACTAATCTCGCATCTAGTAGAGTCTACAGGATTAAGCAGGGACAGTTCGATGTTTTTAAAACAAGACAGCATCATAAGAAAATGAATACTGCAATTCAAGTATTGGTTGACACATCAGGCTCTATGGCTGGTTCAATGGGCATTGTAACGCAAGCAACTTCTGCGCTCAGTGTTGCATTAGACGATATACCAAATTTAAAACATTCGGTTGCTCGTTTTCCAGCCTCTCCTCTAGCTGGTGATTCAGTCTCTAAATTAAAGGGATTTAATGAATCAGCTAAGAAAGTAATGAGTGCTTTCAATATGGGACATATTGGATCAACACCAACGACTGAAGCAATGGTTTGGGCGGTAAAAGAATTGATTTCTAGAAAGGAAACTAGAAAAATGATTTTACTAATAACAGACGGTGGACCAGATGATTACTTTTCGTGCAAGTACATGATTGATGAATGTATTAAAGCAGGAGTTGAGGTTATTGGAATTGGTATTCATTACGATATTACGGAATTAGTAC
>JABHHM010000402.1 GCA_018671575.1 Methylococcales bacterium
AACCTTTACATTTACTCAATTTTTTGCCCGCAGGCTTCGTTACTCAAACAGTTGCATAGTTCGACTATGCGCCTGTTTTCGCGCCTTGCCTGTGAACAAAATCTCTTCGCAAATTGTAAAGGTTATTTTTGAATCGTCCCTTAATTATTAATTTTATTGTTGGTTTTTGTCGTTAAAAATCACCTGTACTGAAAGAGTATATAAAAAAAATAGGTTTTTTTAAAACTATTTAATCAAATAATCTTCTAATTATTTAGAAAAAATTTGATATTATGAAACAAAACCATTAAAAAATTGTCAATAATTACGAACTCTATTCGCTATAAAAATGGCATTAAACCTTAAGATACCCATTAAAATGATACAACGACAAAATAGACATCACTACCAGAAAATCAGTTCTGCAATTATTTTTTTATTAATGACTCTTTTTTACCAGTCATCTATTGCTGAAATCACTTTACCCAGTTTAGGCAGTACTTCAGATGATATTATAACGCCTGCTGAAGAAAAGCGCATTGGTAAGCAAATCATGCTCCAGTTGAAAATTTCTGATACCTTGGTAACTGACATGGAAATCCAAGAATATATTCAATCACTGGGAAAACAAATCGCATACAATAGTAATTCCCCTAACACTCACTTTACTTTTTTTGTCATAAACAATAAAAACATCAACGCCTTTGCCACTGTTGCGGGTCACGTAGGCATCCATACTGGCTTAATATTAATCACTCGAACCGAAGGCGAATTAGCGTCGGTACTCGCACATGAAATCACCCACGTCACACAAAAACATTTATTGCGCCAACTGGATAACTCTCGCAAACTTAGCATCCCAACCATTGCAGGCTTAATGGTCGCTGTTCTACTCGGCTCAATTTCATCAGACGCATCTCAAGCAGCTCTTGCAACAACATTAGCAGCCAGTAATCAAGCCAGACTCAATTACACGAGATCCAATGAAGAAGAAGCTGATCGTATTGGCATGAACGTTTTAGTTAAAACAGGCTTTAATGCCCATAACATGCCTGATTTCTTTAAAAAAATGCAACAAAATACTCGATTATATGGTGGAGATAAAATACCTGAATATTTAAGAACTCACCCATTAACCCTCAACCGAATCTCTGAATCTGAAGACAGAGCAACCAAACATCAAACCAAACAAAGAATAGATAGCCTAGAATATCACCTAATTAAAGCGAAACTTCAAATTGATAAATTTGACACTCATAAAAACGCCATTAATTATTTTAAAAATTTATTAAGCAATAAAAAATTTTACTACCGACAATCCATTGAATACGGACTGGGATATGCCTACATGAAATCAGGCAAATACCCTCAAGCCGAAAAACTATTCAAAAATCTTTCATTGCAACATCCTAATCAATGGCAATATCAATTAGCACACCACCTAGCATCAAGCAAAAACAAAAAAACTCAACTCGCAAACTCAATTATCACCACAGCAGTCAAAACTTATCCTGACAATAATTCAATAAAATATCATTACATCAAACATCTCATTGCATTAGGAAGAATACAGGAAGCATTTGATTACACCAAAAATATCCTGCCAGAAAATCAAGAAAAAGCATCAATATGGTACAAATTACTGGCTCAAAGTTCACACAAACTTCAACAATTTTCTGATGAGCATTACTATCTTGCTCAATACTACAAAGTTGAAAATGATTTATCCAATGCTCTCAGGCAAATAGACATTGCCTTATCAAACAAAAAGCTAACTCTCTATAAAACAGAAAAATACGATGCCTTTAAAAAAGAATTAAAACTAAAACAACGACAGTTAAAGAAAGACAATAAATAAAAATATCATTCAGTTTGACTTGCAATAATGAAAGGTCGCATCAATAATACGAATTGACACAAATAATAAAGTTACTCTCAACAATAAACAGTGGAGACAGAAATGCCCGCCGAAAAAAGACCATTGATATTACAAATGATCACCACAATAGGTATCGTTAACATGCTCGCCATGCCACTCATCAGCCATGCAGATGGTCATTCAGCCAGTATTCAACCAGGAATGAAAATTGCCTTTGACAAAAAAAAGGGAAACTGCTTAGCATGCCACAAAATTGAAGGAGGCGTCACTCTGGCAGACATCGGCCCCGAACTCAATAATATGAAACAACGATTCCCAGACAAGTCATTAATAAGAAAACGAATTTGGGATGAAACAAAATTTAACGCTGAAACAGCAATGCCGCCATTTGGTCGACACAAGATTCTTACCGAATCTGAAATCGACAAAGTTGTCGAGTTTGTTTGGTCATTATAAAATATGGAGGATAATATTGTGTTAAGTAACACTATGAAAAGAAGAACATTTTTAAAAGGTAGTTTGGTAGCAGGCGGTGCTGGAGTCGCTTTATCACTTGGACTAATTCCAACAGTTGTTATTGGAGCATGGCCTAAAAGTGCATTTAAGTCGAAAGATGTTAATGGCGCACTTAATGGCGTACTCAATGCATCTGACACAGTTGCATCAGATAAAATAAAAATAAAAGCCCCTAAAATTGCTGAAAATGGCGCGGTGGTTCCTGTCACTGTTTCAACTGATTTAGCCAATGTAGAAAGCATCACCATACTCACATCAGGTAACGTCAATCCAATGGCGGCACATTTCAATCTGTCCAGCAACACATTACCAACAGTTTCTACCCGAGTAAAAATGGCAAAAACAAGTGATATCATTGGCGTCATCAAGGCAGATGGAAAATTATTCAGTGCTAAAAAATCAGTCAAAGTAACCATCGGTGGTTGTGGCGGTTAGAACCCAGCCCAACTAGGCATGAAAAACATGAAATCATCAAAAAAGTATCATTTGCTGGCATCTGTATTTTAAAAAACGCCTTAATAAAAATCACCAATAGACATCAATAAAATCAAGTAACAGGAAAACAACATGGGTACAATTAAAATTAGAGCAAAAGCTAAAAAAGGTGTGACCACTGTCAAATCACTGATAACTCACCCAATGAAAACGGGTCTTAGAAAAAATAAAAAGACAGGAAAATTAATACCTGCTCATTTTATTCAAGAGATCACTTGCCAACATAATGGCACAGAGGTGATGAAAGCCTATTGGGGGCCTTCAATTTCAAAAAACCCCTATTTATCCTTCAAATTCAAAGGTGGTGAAAAGGGTGATAAAATCACCATAAACTGGATGGATAATAAAGGCAATAAAGATTCCTTAAGTAAAAAAATCAGATAATAACAATCAATTTCAGGAGACATAGCCAATGAAATCACCTTGGTTAATTATTTTTACCCTATTAACAACCAGCCTGGCATTCAATACAAGCTATGCAGAAACTCAAGATGAAGACCTTAAAAAATACAGAACATTTTTCTTAAATAAATTCAGCAATCTCAAATTAGAGGATTTCAAAGATGGTGTTTATGCGCTTGATTCTATTGCCAGAGAAAGCTGGATAGAGATTGAAGAATTCCCTCCTTACGAAATTTATATTGAAGAAGGCGAAGAATTATTCAACAAAGCATTTTCTAATGGGAAGACGTTTGCAGATTGTTTTCCAAATAAAGGCATCGGCATCGCAGACCAATACCCCTACTGGAACAATGAAAGAAAAGAGGTCATCACCCTACCTCTTGCCGTCAATGAATGCCACGAAAAAAATAATGGCAAAAAATTAAAATATGGCAAAGGAAAACTGGCCTCTATTGTTTCATACATGGTTTCCACAACCCGAGGTAAAAAAACCAATATAATTATACCCAGTGATTCAGATGCCGTAGCAGCTTATGAAAAAGGTAAACAATTTTTCTTTGCGCGTCGTGGTCAATTAAACTTTTCATGTGCTCATTGCCACATGGCCTATTCTGGCTCACACATAAGAACTGAAGTTTTGGGGCCTACACTTGGACAGACCACAGGATTTCCTGTCTATCGTTCAAAATGGGGCAATATGGGAACACTGCACAGACGGTTTAGTGGCTGTAATAAACAGGTTCGAGCAAAGCCATTCAAACTTCAAAGCGAAGAATATAGAAACCTTGAGTATTTTATTACTCACATGAGTAATGGCATTACTATCAACGGACCATCCGCCAGAAGATAAGGGGAAGCGAAATAAATAAATGTCCAAATTGCGCAGGATTTTTGTTTGCCTTTGAGGCGCAAAAATAGGCGGACAAAAAAATTGCTATGCCCTTTGGGTACAAGCAAGTTGGATGTTTATTTATTGCGTATCCCCTAAGCTACACTTGCTCCCACGCATTCTTGCGTGGGAAATACCAACATCCTCCCCTCTCCCGAAAATCTCGCTCCTCATTCACACATATAAATTTACTAAAAATTTAAAATTAGGGCTAATTTAGAAAAGAAAGTAAAAAATTAAAATCTTTTTGATATAACGATTATAATTTGATTGTCCTTTATTAAACATAATCATCAGGTCATTCATGCCCATTTTTTATTACAAAGCCGTCAATAGCAGTGGAGAAATACAAGAAGGAGAAATGTCTGCGAAAGACCAGCAAATGGTTATTTCACGCTTACAAAAACAAGGCTTTACCCCTATTAGGGCTGACTTATTAAATAGTGGTCAACAAACCAAAACCAAAGTCACCAAAAAACTAAACACGCAAAAAATTAAACAAGATGATATTGCAATGTTTACGGATGAATTATCAACTTTATTAAACGCAGGAATGCCCTTAGATAAAGCATTTGAGACATTAATAGATTTAGCTGAAAAACAAGCAGTACAGGATATGCTGATCAGCGTTCGTGATGACATCAGAGGTGGATCTAGTTTGGCGGATGCTTTTGAAGCAAGAGAAGGTATTTTTAGTCGATTTTATATCAATATGATCAAAGCAGGTGAAATCGGTAGCGCACTAGACAAAGTACTCATTCGTTTAAACGAATTTTTAGAAAGATCAAAAGAACTCAAAGAAACCGTCAAGTCGGCATTAATCTATCCTATGATACTGGTGTCCGTTGCGGGACTTTCGGTGGTAATATTACTAACGTTTGTCGTACCACAATTTACACCAATGTTTGAAGATGCAGGCAAAGCACTACCCGTCCCAACTCAAATTGTTATCGCCATGGGGGATTTTTTTAGAGACTTCTGGTGGCTATTGGCATTTATTCTATTAGGTATTGCATCATTTTTTAAGAGCCAATTTGCCCACCCCAAAAGCCGTTATTTTTGGGATAAAAAGCTATTAAAACTTGGATTGGTGGGAGACCTTATTACCAAAATGGAAGTTGCTAGATTTACTCGCACACTCGGAACATTACTAGAAAACGGAGTCACACTATTAACTGCTTTAGCCATCATGAAAGAAACCATCACCAACACCGTGATCGCTGAATCTGTCTCAAAAGTTTCAACCGATGTCAAAGAAGGTAAAGGACTATCTGACCCTATGGCAGAAACAGGTGTATTCCCCAAATTAGTCATTCAACTGGTCAGAGTTGGTGAAGAAACAGGTCAATTGCAGGAAATGCTGGTCAAAGTTGCCAATATTTATGACAAAGAAGTCAAAGCAAGCGTACAAAGAATGCTGGCACTTTTAGAACCATTGTTGATTTTAAGTTTGGGATTAATGATTTCAGGCATTATTTTTTCAATATTATTGGCTATATTGAGCGTGAATGAATTGGCCATTTAATTTTTTAAATTTTGGAGGGTAAACATCGATGAATATAAAAAATAAAACTAAACAAGGATTTAGTTTAATAGAGTTACTGGTCGTACTGGTTATTTTAGGGCTTTTAGGAGGCGTCGTAGGGCCCAAAGTCATGAAATATTTAGGTAGCTCTAAAAGCAGTGCTGCTAAAATTCAGATAGAAGAATTCAGTGCTGCTATGGATTTGTACCAACTGGAAGTGGGGCGTTATCCAAATACATTGGATGCTCTAGTTAATAAACCAGGGGATGCCGACCGCTGGAATGGCCCTTATCTAAAAAAGAAAAAAATACCTAAAGACCCTTGGAACAATGATTACGTCTATACCTTCCCTGGAGAAAACCTGGCATTTGACTTGGTTTCATTGGGTTCAGATGGTGTTGAAGGTGGCGAAGGTGAAAATAAAGACATTGTTAACTGGGATTAATTCCATTAAACAATCTGGATTTTCACTCATCGAACTATTGGTGGTTTTAGTGATTGCAGCCATGCTATTAACCACAGTACCACCTATGTTCAGTAGTGGCGTCAGCAGTTCCGAACTCAAAGGAACTGCACGAAGCCTTGCGGCAGCATTACGTTCAGCCAGAAGCCGATCCATCACCACTCAAAAGCCCACCCAACTCATCATCAATGTTGAACAAAAATTTTTCACCGTGCCAGGTAAAGACAAACAGTATAAATTACCCAAAGACATGGAAATAAAACTAAAAATTGCAGGATCAGAACAACAGGATAATGAAACAGGCTCCTTTCGTTTTTTCCCTGATGGTAGCTCTACAGGTGGTCGAGTTGTTATTGCTTACGATGAAAGAAAATATCAAATCGATATTGACTGGCTGACTGGCGACGTTGTCATTGCAAATTAAAGAAAACCATGTTGAAACAAAATTCAATTCATCTTAATGCCACAGAGAAAGGTTTTTCTTTATTAGAAATACTGGTTGCCTTCGCCATCATGTCTATTTCATTAGGCGTTCTCTTACAAATATTTTCATCAGGCATGAGAACCGCATTATTAAGTGACCGATACACCAATGCCACCATTCACGCTCAATCCAAACTTGCTGTGGTCGGAGCTGAAATCCCCATGCAACAAGGTGAAACCGAGGGTGACATTGATGATATTTTTCGCTGGAAAATAATCATCAATCCCTACCAATGGTGGGATGACGATGAAGAAGACCCCAGTGAATCCATCCCTTTTGTTGCCTTTGAAGTCATTTCAACCGTTTCCTGGGGAAAAGAAGGCAAAGAACGCACTGTTTCATTAAAAACGATGAGACTATTAAGCCAAGCAAAATGTTTAGGTTGTTAGCTCATGGTTAAATATAAAGGCTTCACGCTACTTGAGCTGTTAATTTCCATGACCCTGATGGGAATCATCATGGTGCTATTGTTCAGTACATTAAAATTAGCAACCAGAAGCTGGGATGCCGCTGATTTTAGAACCGAACAAACGGGCAGAATCCGTAGAATTCAAAGTTTATTACGTCGCCAAATTGAATTTCTACAGCCCAATCGCTCTGAATTAACACAAAATATGATTGTTTTTAACGGAACTCATGACAATTTTAAATTTACTGCCCCCGCTCCCGCTTACCATCTCAAAGGAGGCTTATATTTACATCAACTCTCACTGGTCGATACCGAAGAATCTAAAGGATTACAACTTCAACTAACACTGGAACACCCTGATGTTACCGATAATGATGAAGCCACAATTAAACCTGTTATTTTATTAAACTTTATTGAGAAAATTAAATTTTCATATTTCGGCAGCTTAAAAATTGGCGAAACATTTGAATGGCATGCAGAATGGACAGAACAAAACAGATTACCCAAATTTGTCAAACTATCCATCGAAAGAGAAAGCAAGTATTTTAAATGGCCAGACATGGTTGTGCCCATCTATTCTGAACAACAATCACAAATCATGAGTCCACAGTAGAACAAAATGCAATCACCCAACAATCAACAAGGAATAGCCTTAATAATAGTTCTCTGGGTTATTTTAATGCTCACCGTCATTGCAAGTAGCATCGCATTTTCCACTCGCTCTGAAATTAATATGACTCAAAACTTCAGAGACACTGCAGTCGCTATTTCTATTGCAGAAGCAGCGGCAAGTCGCGCAGTCATAGAGCTTACCCGATCAGTCGACCAACGCATGTGGCAATTTGACGGTTCCATCAATGAATGGGAAATGCATGGCGCCAAAATAAGAATATCCATTCAAGATGTGGCAGGATTAATTGACTTGAATGCGGGACAGGAACAATTAATTCGAGGTATTTTAAACCGCATTAAAACTGAAAATAACGAGCTTAAAAATCAAATTACTGATGCCATATTAGACTGGAGAGACCCAGACAACCTAAAACACCTAAACGGTGCAGAAGACTTGGATTATGAACAAAATGAATACGCCTATCGCTCAAAAGATCGCTCATTTGACTCATTGGATGAGTTAAAACAAATTTTCGGTATGACACCTGAAATCTATGACCAAATTGAAAGCGCTTTTACCATTTACTCCAAACAACCAGGCATCAATCCTATTGTTGCCCCAAAAAAAGTGTTGATTGCCGTACCTGGTGTTGATGCAAACTTAGTTAATGATTACATAGAATTACGCAAAGAAGCCTACCAACAACGAAATCCAATTCCTCCAGAATTTCAAATGAATGGCAGTTATCTTGCTTCAACTAGCGATATGACGTATCGCATTAGAATTAATTTAACATTACCCTCAGGAACAGCTTTATATCGAGATGCCGTTGTAACTCGTACTGAAAACCCAGCACAACCTTTTACCATTGTCTCTTGGAAAAATGGAGCTGTTTTTCCCGAAAAAGAAAACGAAGTAACAGAAGATGAGTTTGAAACAAAAAAATAAGAAAGAGAAGAATAATTCAAACAAGACTAGATTTTTTCTCATTCTTTGGTTATTCTTCTTTACGGAAATTAAAGAATAGTTTTATTCTAAAACTGTATCGACTGGAGAGGTGGCTGAGTGGTCGAAAGCGGCGGTCTTGAAAACCGTTGAGGGTTTATCCCCTCCCAGGGTTCGAATCCCTGCTTCTCCACCATTCCATTCATAATAATTTTGCCCGCAATGAATTAGGTAATGCTTCCGTTATTTTCACATCAACAAATTGACCGATTAAACCAATATCCCCATCAAAATTAACAGTCCTATTATTTTCAGTTTTACCAGCTATTTGTTTTTTATCTTTTTTTGACACTGCTTCAACCAATACTTTTTGCTGAGTTCCAACCATTGATTGACTGATGGCAAATGCTTGCTGAACAATGATGTCTTGCAAACTCTTTAAGCGTTGTTTTTTCTCAGCCAAGGCGACATTGTCATGTAAAATAGCGGCTGGAGTTCCTGGTCTTGGGCTGTAGATAAAACTAAAAGAATGGTCAAAACCAACTTCTTTTATTAATGATAGTGTTGACTGAAAATCTTCTTCAGTTTCGCCTGGAAAACCAATAATAAAATCTGAAGAAAGACTAATGCTTGGTCGAGCTTGTTTTATTTTCGATATTTTCTGCCTGAAATCATCCACACTATATTGACGTTTCATTTTAGCCAATATTCGATCCGAACCACTTTGAACGGGTAAATGTAAATGGCCGACCAATTCTGGAACTTCGCTATAGCAGTCGATAAGAGAGTCAGAAAATTCTGCGGGATGGGATGTTGTAAAACGAATTCTATCTATCCCCTTAATTTCGGCAACATAATGAATCAGTAACGCCAGATCTGCCTCATCACCATCACTCATTTCACCACGATAAGCATTGACATTTTGCCCTAATAAATTAACTTCTCTGACACCTTGTTCAGCTAATTTTTCAATCTCAATCATAATATCATCAAATGGTCTACTAACTTCTTCCCCGCGAGTAAAGGGCACGACACAAAAAGTACAATATTTACTACACCCCTCCATAATAGATACAAACGCAGTTGCACCTCTGGCTTTAGGCTCGGGCATACAATCAAACTTTTCTATTTCTGGAAAAGAAACATCAACCACGGTTTTCTGTTTTTGGTAAACCAAATCCAACATTTTAGGTAAGCGATGAATAGTTTGTGGACCAAAAATCAAGTCAACATAAGGCGCTCTTTTGTTGATTAACTCTCCCTCCTGGCTTGCGACACACCCCCCCACACCGATCACTAAATCAGGTTGTTTTTTTTTCCATTCCCGCCAACGACCTAACTGAGAAAACACCTTTTCCTGTGCTTTTTCTCTGACTGAACAAGTATTTAACAACAGGATATCCGCATTTTCTGGCTCATCCACACGCTCAACACCGTAAGCTTCCGATAAAATATCACCCAATTTAGCAGAATCATATTCATTCATCTGACAGCCAAAGGTTTTTATATAGAACGTTTTAGGCAATTTCTTCTCCAAGCATCAATTAAAGGATGAGTACAATATACAAAATGCATTCTAACAATTTCATCTTTTTTTAACAATAAAACTGATTATGTGAAATAAATCCATTACACTATCGCAAAAAATAATCAGGAGACATGACATGAATGATTTTATTCCCTACGGCAAACAAATTATTGAAGATGATGACATAGAAGCAGTTTTACAAACCCTAAAAAGCGACTGGTTAACTCAAGGCCCAAAAATCACTGAATTTGAACAAGCCGTTGCGGATAAAGTCAATGCAAAACATGCCATTGCAGTTGCAACAGGGACTGCAGCACTACATTGCGCTTGTTTCGCTGCGGGTGTTACAGCTGGAGATGAAATCATCACTTCTCCCATTACTTTTGCTTCCAGTGGCAATTGTGGTTTATTCTTAGGTGCAACGGTTAAATTTGTTGATATTCGTGCGGATACCTACTGTATAGACCCACAAAAACTGGAAACAGCCATCACAGCAAAAACCAAAGCCATTATTCCTGTTGATTTTACAGGCCAGCCTTGTGATATGGATGAAATTATCAGCATCGCAAAAAAACACAATATTCCAGTGATCCAAGATGCTGCTCATTCAATTGGTGCAATTTATAAAAATAAAATGGTGGGCTCCATTGCTGATTTGACCATTTTTTCATTTCATCCAGTCAAACACATCACCACAGCAGAAGGGGGTATGATTGTTACCAATGATGACCAACTTGCCAAACAATGTCGTTTATTCAGAACCCATGGCATTACTAACAGTAACGATGACATGCAATTAGTTGAACAAGCATCTGACAATGAAAATCAATACTTAAAAACACGAGAAGCAGATAGCAAAGCGGCTTGGTATTATGAAATGCAGGCACTGGGCAATAAGTATTGTTTAACTGATATGCAATGTGCATTAGGTATTAGCCAATTAAAAAAACTGGATAACTTCATCAAACGCCGAAGAGAGATTGTTGCTGTTTATAATGAAGCCTTTTCCAAAAATAAAAAGCTCATCATTCCTTTCCAGGAAACAGACCGTAAAAATGCTTTTCATTTATACATGCTAAAATTAAATCTGATAAAAATGGATAAAAGTCGTCGAAAAGTTTTTGATGAATTAAGGGCGATGAAGATAGGCGTACATGTTCATTATATTCCATTACATCTGCAACCATATTACCGAGAAAAATTTGGATACAAACGCAATGACTTTCCAGTATCCGAGGAATATTATGACTCTGCGCTGACGATTCCATTATTTCCTGGCATGACCGATGAGCAAGTACAAAGAGTCATTGATTCGATCAATCAAGTTGTCAGTTAATTTTTAGATACTTTTTTCTACCATGAAGGTATTAAAGTTTTTTCTTCATTGTCTTCATCTACTCACTTTTTCTGGTTTTCACGAAAAAACATGAAAGAAAATAGAATAAATACTGACTTAGGGGACATGCAATAAATAAACACCCAACTTACTTGTACCCAAGAAGCATGACTTCTTTTTATCCACCTTCTTTGCTGCAAAAATGATTGTGTAGTTCGACTATACACCTATTTTTATGGCAAAGAATACGAACAAGAATTCTGCATAATATGGGTAGTTTATTTATTGCGTGTTACCTTA
>JABHHM010000451.1 GCA_018671575.1 Methylococcales bacterium
TAGTCGAACTACACAACTATTTTTGCAACAAAAAAGGCGGACAAAAAAACAAGTAAATTGGATATTTATTTATTGCGCATCCCCTTATCATTGAAGCGGATAAACCGCTTAATTCAGCTTTATACTATCTTTTGAATTCGTTAATATCAAAAGACTCGGACTCAAATAGTTCAATATTGTCATTTGAGTGTATTTTTTTGTGTTCGTTAATTTTTTCGGTAATTTGTTGTTCCATGTTTTTCATGTTCTGGTCTGGAATAAGAGTAATCGCTTGTTGTGTCGCCGACAATAATGAGTTGAGTGTTTCAATGGATGCTTGTTGTTGAACGTCAATTTGTTGTAATTCATTTTTTATGTGAGTGTTAAAGTGTTGGGAAGCTTCTGTCACTTTTAAATAACATAATGTCGCCGTGGGAAATTGTTGCTGACAATTTTTGATGAGTTGAAAACTTGAAAGCAGATTATTATTCTGAATATTATGGTTTATTTCAATCAGACGTTTTTTAACTTCTTTATATTGATTCCATTGGTTTAAGGTTTTTTTGTATTTAGGGTGTGTTTTTGCAACTGTCATGTGAGATTCAATCCATTCAATGAATTGTTTGGCTTCTTTGTATTGTTTTTTACTGAGTTGAGACTCAATATGTTGTGAGAAAATATTGATCAGTTGATTTTCAGTGGTTAACAATAAATCTTGTGAGTTAATGCTTGATTTGCAGTGTTCTAAGGTGTTTTGAAAGAGTTTTAAGGCTTTTTCTGTTTGGCCTGTTTGCCATAAGGTTTTTCCGTAATGAAATTCGGCGACGGCCAGTTGACTGCTAATTTTTTGTCGAGTTGTTGCTTCAATATCAGGGTATTTATCTAAAATTCCATTCAACTTTTTAGTGGCTGCATGATATTTTTTGTTTTTTAATAATTTATTAGCTGATTTCAATTGAGCCTGATAAGCTGGAGAGAGGATGTGTAATGGGTCTAATACAAAAAAAGTGGCTAAGCCAATGACTAATAATATAATAACAATATAAGATGATGGGGATTGTTTTGTTTTTGGTTGTTCTGAAATTGAATGCAGTGTTGGTTCTCGATGGCTTATTTTTTTCTCAATTTTATTATCTTCACCGTCAAGAAAGTGTATGTCAGTTTTACCAATTTGGATGAAATCACCTGGATTAATAATGGCTTGATTTGTTTTTTTACTATTAACGTGGAGAGTTCCAGATGATTTTGGGGCGACTTTGACGGTATATTCATCTTTAACACGGTTAATGACTAAATGTTTTCTGGAAACCGTCAAATCTTTTAATGCGATGGTGTTATCAAGGCCTCGGCCAATACTGAGCTCAGACTCAATGATGACGTGACGGGTATGATTGCCATTGTCTTCAGTAATATCCAGAATTCGAGTTTTTTCTTTGGTGGGTAATCCTGCAAAGAACATCGTTTGTTCATCGTGAATATCTATTTCTTCTTCGGATTGAGAATCTTTTACAATGGGCGATAATTCTCTGTCATCGACAGAGTCAATATTAATTGTTCCTAGGCCATTTTCTTTCGAGGGAGTGTCTAATGCGACTAACGTGGCCGAAAAAGAACCTATAGTGACAGTTTCTCCTACATTGAGAGGATGTTTTTCGGTGATATTGGTGTCACCAATTTGTATGCCTTGTTGATTATTTAGGGAGCTAATATAGACCTGATTTTTAGTGACTTCAATTTGGGCATGAGCTCTGGATAGACGGGTGTCTTGTAATTGGATTTCACAGTTATTTGCACGACCGATGAGCTGACTTTTCTCTGTTAATTGAAATTCTTTGGGTTTTTGAGTTTTATCATTGTTGTCTGAAATAGATAAAACATAGTGCTGTTGCGCAAAAGTTGTCATGGTTTTTTAACCTAAGTATCACAGAGTATAATCAAATCAGGAAAAATGGTGTTTACCTCAGTAGGTGAACATAACTATAGAATAACACAGGAACTAGAATCTAGCTGTTTGATTTAAGATAATTGATAATATCGCTCCCTGGAATTGGTCGACTGAAATAATAACCTTTGAGAAAATAAAAATGATAGTATTCTGCAATATCGAGTAGGTCTTTGGTTTCAATGCCTTCAGTGACAACTCTAATTCTTCTATCTAGGATTTCACTGATAAAATCAATAATTTGAGGTTCGGCTTCTGGATGATTAAATAAAAACTGATGGTGTAATTTGATGCTGTCTATGGGAAGTTTGTCAATTGATAATATAGGGCTGTGCGATAATGTGAATCCATCAATAGCAATCCTAAATCCAATGTCTTTTAGTTGCTGAATTTGATGGATTAATGTTTTATTTGTTTGATCAAAAAATTCAGCTTTGATGTCAATTTCAATGTTTTCTGGATTAATTTTCCATAAATCTAAAGAGTTACTTAAATTATTGGCTAATTCAGGTATTGTCAGTGTTTTTAAGGAAGGGTTTAAGGTGACCGAACAACCTTTTAAATTATGTTTATGCCATTGCTTTATTGACATTAGCACCATATCAAAGACCCATTGGTCTAATTTGTGAATAAACTGAAATTGTTCTGCAACGGGAATGAATGTACGTGGTGGAATGGCTCCATATTTTGGATGATCCCATCGGACATAAGCCTCAAGTGATGCCGTTTGTTGTGTTTTTGTGTTGATGACGGGCTGGAAATAAACTTTGTATTCTTCATGAGTTAATGCCAGTTCAAATTGTTCAGGATAATTGGTCAAAATGCCATAAAGTTTGATGGTTTCTGAGCTGGCATCTGTTTCTATCTCTGACTTGGTATTACTGACAACTCGGTTTCTACCTTGTTCTTTGGCTTTGTAAAGTGCTTCATCTGCCGCTTCAAGTAAATGTGCTGCAGGAATATCTTGCTGTGGTGTGATTTGTGATACGCCAATACTGATTGAAACCCATTGACTGGTTTGTTGATTGGCTGTTTTTATTTTTTGATCTTGTACTGCTTCTCTCATTTTTTCAGCAACTATCAATGCCCCGTCCAAATCACTGTTGGGTAATAAGGCCACAAATTCTTCTCCTCCATAGCGAGCAACCAAATCAGAGGGACGATGAATGGTGTTTCTTAGTGTGGAGGCAACTTGTTTTAAGCACTGGTCACCTTGAGGATGACCAAACGTGTCGTTATAGGGCTTGAAAAAATCAATATCAATTAAAATTAAAGCGATGGATGAATTTTCTCTAATGGAGCGGCGCCATTCCGCTTCTAATTTTTCATCAAAATGACGTCGATTGGCAATACGAGTCAGGCCATCAATTAAGGCGAGTTCTCGCAGTGTCTGATTGGCTTGTATTAATTCTTTGGTTCGTTCTTTAACAGTTTCTTCTAATTTATTGCGTTGGTTTTCCAGTTCCTCTTCAATGGTTTTACGATCTGTGATGTCCATGTGGGAACCAACAATTCGATAAGGATTACCATCACTATTTTTGGCAATAACGCCTCTGGCTTCCATCCAGCGATATTTATGTGCTTTGTTGATTAAACGATATTCCACTAAGAATCGTTTGGTATGGCCATTGATATATTCATTGAGTGCATTGTTAAACAGGTTGCGATCATCAGGGTGAATTAAATTCATCCAGGATGAAAAGTTGGCTTCAACTTCGCCTTCGATAAAACCCAGCATTTCTAACCATCGAGTAGAAAAATAGAGCGTGTCTTCTTGTATGTTCCAATCCCAAATACCTTCAATGGTTGCTTGCATGACCAGTTGGAAACGTTCTTCGCTTTCCTGTAGTTTTTCCTGACTTGTTTCAAGTTGTAAATGATGTTGCTGGATACTACTGATTAATTGCTCATTTTTTAAGCCCAGTTGCTCATTGGATTGTTGCATTTCCTGGGTTTGAGTATCGGCAGAAATTAAATCATATTGTTCTTCGATGGCTTCATCCATCATTGCTGTTAATTTGTTGAGGTAGCTTTTAATTTGTTGAGGTAGCTTTGTTTTTTGTCTCGGACGACATATTGACTGGCCCCTTTTTTTATGGCAATAACTGCTTGTTTTTCATTCAATGTATCAGTGAACAAGATAACGGCACAATTCCAATAGGTATCATCTTGAATGTATTGTAATACTTTCATTCCATCAAGGTCAGACATATCTGTATTGAGTAATACGCACCCAGGGTGTTCCTGATCATATAGAGAAATAGTTTCTCTGCCACTATTGGCTTCAAAAATTGACCATTGCTGGAATTTATCTGATTTGAGTTTTTTGATGTATTTTTTTCTTATTTCAGGATCAGGGTCGGCTAATAAGACTTTAACTGATAATTCAGGTTCATCTAAATAATCATCATATTCATCGAATGTCATTTGGTTTCCAAGATTGAATGGTCGTTTTACATTTTAGTCTTTAATTGGCATTTTTTAAACCCAAAGGCAGTGTTTTTAGATACTCTGTTAAATTGCAAAGCAA
>JABHHM010000454.1 GCA_018671575.1 Methylococcales bacterium
AATAGAGTGACTATTCCTACGCTTTTATTCAATCAGATCATTTGAATTTAAAATAAATATGAAACCAAGAACGGGAAGTTATTTCGTGCCCATTCCTTACTCAAACAGTTACATAGTTCGATTATGCGCCTGTTTTCGTGTCTTAGGGGAAGCGAAATAAATAAATGTCCAAATTGCGCAGGATTTTTGTTCGCCTTTGAGGCGTAAAAATAGGCGTATAGTCGAACTACACAACTATTTTTACAACAAAAAAGGCGGACAAAAATACAAGCAAGTTGGATGTTTATTTATTGCGCATCCCCCTTATCTGCGAACAAAATTTATTCGCAAATTATAAAGGTTATTTTAAATCGCCCTAACATTTAGTTTGTTTTTACTTGTCCAGCTCTTTGCACAGTTTAAGGACTTTTCCTAATCTTACTTTCTGTATTCCCATCGCTATTTTTTTACCTTCTTTTTGTTTGCCCGCTAAAATCAAAGGTACTAATTCTTCTTCACGAGTTTTCTTAAATGCTGCCCAATTTTGAGCCATTTCTTTAAATTGTGCTTCTTTTCCTGCGGGTGCATGCATTGTGGCAATCATTGCGCTGACTGCATTGGCAGTATCTTTAACTAATTTTTGTTGGACAGGCCCGCGTTTGGATTTGTTTTTAACCAAGGTTACAAGGCTATCTCTTGCTTCCATGACTGTTTTATGAAGGTTTGCAAATTCACCCGCATTGACAGAAAAACTTAGTAATAAAAAACAATTAGCTAACAACATCACTGAAAACTTTTTCATTATATATCTCCAAATTAAGATTTTAGGAAAAATAAATTTAACATATTAAAAATCCTTCTAAAATGATTTAAATCAATGGCAAATGATAAAAAATGAGTAAATGAAAGTGTTGATGATGTTAATCCTAAATAACATTATTTTTCATATCTATTAAATCACCTTGTTTTTTTTATGGAGCACTTTAGACTTTAAATTATCTATAAGGCAACCTGCATTAAATAAAGGTCGATTCAGTACAAGGAAAATAATCATGTTCATGTATTTCAAGCAATTATTATCACAAACGTTTTCAGACAATAAATATAGTTCTGTGGGTTTGCGCTGGCTTGTGGTGATTTTAATTCGACGTCTTGTCAATAATTTAAGTCAATAGAACCCTTCTGCTTTATTCTGGAAGGTTCAATCTTCCAGGTACAATCTAATTAATATTTCTCTGGAAGACAATGTTTGTAAAATGAGAGATAGTAATGTTAATTCCAATAGCCTATATAGGCGTTATCATAATTTGGTCAACCACTCCGTTGGCGATAAAGTGGAGTAGTGATGCTGGTTTTTTATTTGGTGTTACCAGCCGAATGACGTTAGGGTTGATACTTTGTTTGGCGATCATAAAATTGTTAAAACATCCATTGCCTTTTCATCGACAAGCCAAAGTGGTTTATGTGGTTGCGGGTGTTCCACTCTACTTAGGTATGATGTCTACCTATTGGGCGGCACAAACTATTTCATCGGGTTTGATTGCTGTATTGTTTGGTTTAACACCAATTGCAACGGGTGTTTTTTCAATATTGATTCTCCAACAGCAACATTTTACCCGAATGAAATTAATGGGCATGTTATTAGGAGTCGTTGGCTTAATTGTTGTCTTTAATCGAGATTTGTCATTGAAACTAATTGATTCAGTGGGGGTTATGGGTATTTTATTTGCCGTGTTAATGCATTCATTGAGTGCTGTGCTGGTTAAAAATGAAAATAAAGATTTGTCTGGATTAAGCGTGGCATCAGGCTCTTTAATGGTTGCTACACCGTTATTTTTGGTGACCTGGTTAATATTTGATGGTCAGTGGCCTGAATTTTTTCCACTACATAGTCAATTATCTATTATTTATTTAGGTGTCTCTGGATCAGTAATCGGTTTTGTCTTGTATTATTATCTATTGAAACATGTCTGTGCCAGTAAAGTGGGTTTAATAACTCTGATAACTCCCATTATTGCGCTTCAGATTGGGCATCAATTAAATAATGAGATCATTGATTTTCAACTTTGGTTGGGTACAGTGATTATTTTGTCTGGATTGTTGTGTTATCAATGGGAGTCTTTTAGATAAAAATAACCCGTTGTATTGATATCATGCTAAATATTACAAATGATATTTCTTTTTAAAATTAGCAATGAGAGCAACGGGTTTATTTTTTTTATTTTTCTTGTTTAAAACGTAAACAACGGTTTGCCCATTTGGGCCAGCTCCAATATCGGTATAGCGATAAATGGCATCACCAATTTTTCGATAATCCTGCATATCATTGAGTGTACTGAATACATAGATTCGATTGTCATGAGTATTTCTATACTCACCATAAAAATCATCGCTTTCAGTTAAACGATTAAAATATAGATCAATACTGGCGATACCAGAACTTTTCTTTTTGTCCTTGCTGGTTAAGCCGAATACCAATGTTTCACCCTTATTGCCACCAGTAATAAAGACTTTTCGGTAAGCTGTTTCACCAACTTTTAAAAACATCTGGAAGGTATCAAAGTCATCAAAGACATAAGTTCGACCATCATGAAAGGTTTCATAAAGATCATCATTATTTAATGGTGCCAGTTTTTCGGCTGATACTGAGGTGGATTTTTGTACAATGGGCGATGTTTCATTCTTTGTTGAATTTATTTCTGTTGCAGCACAGGCTGATAAAATTAATGCAATGGCTGTTAATGATAATGCTGTTTTGTTGTTAATCATGTTAATCCTAATGGGTTGTTTGTTTTAAATAATATGAGTATTGTAATGAGTGTTTATTGCAGAAATATGACAGTTTGCAATAGCTTTAATTGCCTTTTTTCAGCGTTTTAGAAGTTGTTGAATGTGATTGGATAAATAGACTTGTTCTCCCAATTCATCCATGGCATAGATTTCGGATTGTTGTTGACGTTGAAAAAATAGTTTTCTAATTTTTGAAAGTTCTGTTAATAAATATTCAAGCATATTGCTTTCCTTTTTAGATGACGGTTCTGATTGTTTCTAATACATAAATTAGAAGGCAGCTACTGATGATGGCAAAAATTGATATAAACGAGGTAATACAAACACGAAATGATGGTTTTTTATCCATTATTTTTCCTTTAATTGACATTGATTAACCATTAATCAATACAGGAAGAATATAAATGGATTATGACAATTTGATGAAAATACGATGAATGTTTGATGAAATCAGGAGATTAAATAATGAGACTGAAAAACAATCAATTTTATATGTTACTGATATTACTATGTTTTAATTTATTTCAGGGTGTTAGGTCTGAAACTGTTATTTATGAGGATGTAGAAAATAAGTTTGTTGTTGAGCAATTGACCAAAGGATTGGGTGTTATTTGGGGGATGGCCTTTATTTCAAAAAATGAAATGATGTTTACTCAGAGAAATGGAAAAATTGGCATATTAAATTTAACCAATAGTCGGATTGTCTGGATGAAAAACATGCCAGATGTTTTTCATGAGGGTCAGGGAGGGTTGCTTGATGTTGCTGTTTCACCCCATTTTAAAACCACTCAATTGATATTTTTTACTTACAGTAAAAAACTGGGTTCTAAAAGTGTGACAGCTTTAGCAACAGCGCAATTACTGGATGGACAACTACAAAATTGGAAAGATATTCTGCTGAGTCAGTCACAAGAAAAAGCTGATTATCATTATGGTAGTCGAATTGCTTTTGATGATAATGGGCACGTCTTTTTTTCTATTGGTGATAGAGGAACTAGAAGTAATTCACAAAACCTTAGTAATCATGCAGGCTCAATTTTGAGATTAAACATAGATGGTTCAATTCCTTTCGATAACCCTTTTGTTAATTCGTCGAGTGTATTGCCCGAAATATGGAGTTATGGCCATCGTAACCCACAAGGCTTAGTTTATGATAAATTGTCTAAACGTCTTTGGGCAATTGAGCATGGCCCAAGAGGTGGAGATGAAATCAATTTAATTATTGCTGGGAAAAATTATGGTTGGCCAATCATTTCATATGGCAAAGAATATTGGGGGCCAATCAGTGTGGGCGAGGGGACTCATAAAAAAGGTATGGAGCAACCTGTTAAATATTACGTGCCCTCAATTGCTCCAAGTAGTTTGATGATTTATTCGGGACGGGCTTTTACTGCATGGAAAGGAAACTTATTTGCGGGTGCTTTAAAATTAAAACACATTAACAGGGTTGTTTTAGATTCCAATGCCCAAGCAATTTCAGAGCAACGTTTATTAAGTCGTTTGAAAGAGCGTATTCGATGTCTGGTTGAGAACTCAAAAGGCTTGATTTATGTGGCAACAGACAGCGGTAAAATACTTCGACTCAGGCCACATTGACTGTTTTTATTGTCTGGTTCGACATGCTTTTTGTTGTAAAAATAAAAGAATGG
>JABHHM010000253.1 GCA_018671575.1 Methylococcales bacterium
TCCGCCTTTTTTGTTGTAAAAATAGTTGTGTAGTTCGACTATACGCCTACTTTTACGCCTCAAAGGCGAACAAAAATCCTGCGCAATTTGGACATTTATTTATTTCGCTTCCCCTTATCATTTAATCACGAAGAAACACCTGAAAAAAACCAAATTAAGAAGACCCCTAGTATCAAACGATAAATCACAAATGGCATCATTCCCACTTTATCCAAAAACTTAATAAAATAGTGAATACAAAAAAATGCACTCACCGCTGAGATTGCCACACTTAGCAATAACGCTCCCCAGTCCACTGCAACAGGATTAGATATCAATTCGATGGTTTGCAGACCTCCCGCCAAAACTATCACAGGAATCGACAACAAAAATGAAAATCTTGCAGCCGCTTTGCGAGTCATTCCTAAAGCCAATCCAGCAGTCATGGTAGTACCTGAACGTGATGCACCAGGAATCAATGCCATTGCCTGCATTATTCCAATCATAACAACCATTTTCCAGGTCATTTGTTTTTCTTCTAGTTGACCTCGCCCCTTAACATCAGCCCACCACAATAAACCTGCAAAAATAATGGTTGATGCGGCAATAACCATGGGAGAACGTAATTCAGTTTCTATGATGCCCTCAAACATCAACCCTGCCAATCCAACAGGGATTGTTCCAATAATAATTGCCCAAGCAAGACGAGCATCGGCCGTTAACTGGCGAGTTAAAATTGATCGAAACCAGGCGCTGACCAATGGAATTAAATCATGGCGAAAATAAAACATCACCGCCAACAATGTTCCCACATGAACAGCAATATCAAAAACCAATCCCTGATCAGACCAGCCCGTTATTTTTGGCACTAAGATCAAATGAGCAGAGCTTGAAATTGGCAAAAACTCAGTCAAGCCTTGCATCAGTGACAAAACAATAATTTGCATCAGTTCCATAAATTAAACCTTTAGAAATTTTAAGGGGCTATCCTACCTCAAATTTTATTTTTATTCTGAAATTCTTAGAATTCACATAAAATATACAATGAAAAACTCGTATTTAGAAGTCTGTCCGAAAACTCAGCTTTTCGTTAAATCAAAGCATTAAATTGTCGAAAAAGTGCAGTTTACGTATGTAAATGAGCATTTTGAGACCATTTTTAACGCAGAGTTGGCGGAAAGATGAGTTTTCGGACAGCCTCCTAGTATCACCCAATATGGGTCGTTTATTTATTGCCTGTTGCCTGAATCTAATTGTCTTTCATCAATCGTTCCTATATCCTATTCTCAGATTATTAATGGACATATCTTAACCAATGCCTCCCGTTCTCGAAGTTAAAAACCTGTACAAAGTTTACGGTACAAAACCAGCAGTTAATCACATTGATTTCAGCATCGATGAAAACTGTTGCTTTGGTTTATTAGGTCCTAATGGTGCAGGTAAAACCACCACCATTGAAATTATTGAAGGCATTACCAAACCCACCAGTGGCGAATTATTCTACATGAACCATCCCATTGGAGCAGAATTTCGCCAGCAAGCGGGCATTCAATTTCAAAACACAGCACTACAGGATTTTTTAACGGTTAGAGAAACATTAATTCTATTTCACAGTTTATATCAAGACACGCTTCCCATAGAAAAATTAATAGAAATGTGCCAACTAGAAGAGTTTTTACACCAAGGGGTGAAAAATATTTCTGGTGGTCAACGTCAACGCCTATTATTAGCCATTGCTTTGGCAAATAATCCTAAAATACTCTTTCTTGATGAACCCACTACAGGTTTAGACCCTTCCGCTAGACGAATCTTCTGGGACTTAATAAATGAAATTAAAAAGAATAAGACAGCCATCGTATTAACCACTCACTACATGGAAGAAGCTTATTATTTGTGTGATGAAATTGCCATTATGGATCAAGGTAAAATTATTGCTCAAGGCACACCCAATTCATTATTAGCAGATTATTTTGATCATGTCATTATCCAAATTCCTAAAGCTGATTTTACCTTGCCAATAGACCATTTTAATCTCCCCGTATTCCAACAAGATGAATCAGTTGAAATTCATACTGATAATGTCAACATGGTCATTGAAACACTGATTTCAAATCAAATTTCACTCAATAGACTGCAAATACGTTCAAGAACCCTGGAAGATTTATTCATTGAATTAACAGGAAGCAAACTAACATCATGAAAAAATTCTGGGCTATTTTTTACGCACGCAACATCGAATTCTGGAGAGATAAAGCCTCACTGGGGTGGAATTTCATCATGCCATTTTTTCTAGTTACCACCATCTATTTCATTTTTTCTGATGGGCAACAATATCAATATAAAGTCGCACTGTATCACTCGCCAACACAGATTAAAGACACTCAAAAACTGTCATTTTTATCCACCAAATATATCCACTTTATTCAAGTTGATGTTCTTCCAGATGCCATAAAAAAAGTCAAACATCATCAATATGATTTACTCATTGAAATAGGCTCAAGTTATAAATACTGGATAAATTCTAGTTCTCCAAAAAGCTATATTTTGGAAAAAATTTTATTATCTGATCCACCAAAACAATTAACCCGACAAATTCTCAAGGGAGGCGAAACCAACTACATTGACTGGTTTATTCCTGGAATATTAGGCATGAACATGATGTTCAGCTGTTTATTTGGTGTTGGATACACCATTGTCAGGTATCGAAAAAACCAGTTTTTGCGCCGCCTAAAAGCAACACCGTTAACACCATTCACATTTATAACAGCCCAGGTTGTTTCACGATTATTCATCGTCTCAACCGTCACCAGCATTATCTTTTTTGGCTGTAAATTATTTATAAATTTTAAGGTCGAAGGCAGTTATTTATTATTACTTCTTATTATGCTACTGGGCGCATTTTGCATGATCTCCTTTGGAGTAATGATGGCTGGTCGCACCAAAAGCGAGGAATTGGCTGGTGGCATTCTCAACTTAGTCACCTGGCCAATGATGTTATTGTCAGAAATTTGGTTTTCATTGGATGGTACACCACAATGGATTCAGCAATTATCCCAAATATTTCCATTAACTCATATTATCAAAGCCGCGCGAGCCGTTATGACAGAAGGGTCTGATTTTGCTACAATATCGCCTCATTTAATCACCTTAACCATGATGAGCATCTTTTTCCTGATTATCGGTGCTTATTTATTCAAATGGGAATAACAAATGACAACAGAATTTATACCTCGAAACGAACTTGAACAACAGTTAATGGATGTTCATCAAGGCAAAATATCCACAGAGGTTTTTATGCAATTTTTACAGTCATCTCAAGTATTTATGCCTGCCAGAAATGATGACGAAGAAGAAAGAACCTACCCATTAAAATTAAATGATGAAGAAGGCATTGATGTCTTAATTCTCTTCACCAGCCCAGAAAGAGCAAGACCCTTTGTCAATGATTTTCCAGGCTATGAAAATGGATTATTGGCTGAATTTACCTGGGTTATTGAAAAAATGGGAACAGGTTACGGTATTTCAATCAATCCTGATTCAGAAATAGGCATTGACCTTGAACCTGACATCCTCAAACAACTAGCAGCAACGAACGACTGATGGATTCATCTCAACAACATACGCCCATGATGCGCCAGTTTCTGGGCATCAAAAAAGACCATCCTAACGTCTTATTATTTTACCGTATGGGTGATTTCTATGAACTATTCTTTGAGGACGCTGTTCGTGCCTCAAAATTATTAGACATCACCTTAACGGCACGCGGAAAATCCAATGGCAAACCCATTGAAATGGCAGGTATCCCTTATCATTCTGTCGACAATTATTTAGCCAAGCTAGTTCGACAAGGTGAATCTGTTGCCATTTGTGAACAAGTCGGTGACCCAGCAACGGCAAAAGGCCCTGTTGAAAGAAAAGTGGTTCGCATTGTCACCCCTGGAACCATTACAGAAGAAAACTTACTGGAAAATAAACGAGATAACTTTCTCGTTGCAGTCCATCAACAAAAATCTCATTACGGACTCGCAATACTAGACATTACCAGTGGCCACTTTTCTATCCAAGAAATGTCATCATTAGAAATCATGCTGGGTGAACTTGAACGAATTCGTCCTGCAGAAATTCTGTTTAACGATGAAAATATAGAACTGGAAAAACAAATCAACCGCTACAGTTTAACTCGTCGCCCCAGTTGGCATTTTGAGCTTGAAAATGCAGTTCGATTACTGACCAAACAATTTGGCACCAAAGACTTAAAAGGTTTTGGTTGTGAAGAAGCCACTGACGGATTAATTGCTGCAGGTTGTTTGCTGGAATATTTAAAAGAAACTCAAAAAAGTGCTTTACCTCACCTGCGTTCCATTGTTCAGGAACATCAAGAAGACACGGTTATCATTGATTCATCCAGTCGTCGTAATTTGGAACTAGAATTCAATCTCAACGGCACAACAGACAACACCTTAGCACAAGTCATGGATCAAACCGACACACCGATGGGTAGTCGTTTGTTAAAAAGATGGATCAATCGCCCGTTAAGATCCCACACTGTTTTAAAACATCGTTATGCCGCCATAGCAATTTTACTCAATAACCTAAATCACCAAAGCACTTCCGAAATCCTTCGACAAGTGGGTGATATAGAACGAATTTTATCCCGTATTGCTTTAAAAAATGCTCGCCCCAGAGACTTGGCTGTTTTAAGAGACTCTTTACAGCTATTGCCTGAGTTACAAAAGTGTATTGAGAGCTTTGACGCCCCCTTGATTCAATCATTATCAAAAAATATTGCCGAACACCCTGAAACTCATCAATTACTCGAAAATGCTGTCATCGAAAACCCACCCATGTTAATTCGTGACGGTGGTGTGATAAAAACAGGGTATGATACAGAATTAGATGAATTACGCCAACTCAGCACTCATGCTGATCAATTTTTAATTGACCTTGAAATTCGTGAAAAAGAACGCACAGGAATCACCAATCTAAAAGTAAATTATAACCGTGTTCATGGTTACTACATCGAAATCAGCAAATTGCATTCCGATAAAGCCCCTGAAGACTATATTCGTCGACAAACGCTCAAATCAGCCGAACGTTTTATCACACCAGAATTAAAAGCCTTTGAGGACAAAGTTTTAAGCGCTAAAGAACGCTCACTGTCCAGAGAAAAACATCTTTATGAGGAATTGTTAGACAAACTAATGGAGCAGCTACCTCCATTACAAACCACTGCAACCGCCATCGCCGAACTGGATGTACTGTGCAACCTTGCAGAAAGAGCCGAAAGCTTAAATTTACAACCTGCCAGCCTTTCAAATGAACCAGGATTAAAAATTACCGAAGGACGGCATTTGGTGGTCGAACAAGTACAAGACATTCCTTTTGTTGCCAATGATCTGGCATTATCACATCAAGAAAAAATCGTCATTATCACTGGCCCCAACATGGGCGGTAAATCAACTTACATGAGGCAAATTGCTTTAATCGCCATCTTGGCTCATATCGGCAGTTATGTGCCTGCAAAAACCGCTGAAATTGGCCTGATTGATAAAATATTCACTCGCATTGGTGCGTCTGATGATTTAGCAAGTGGTCGCTCAACATTTATGGTAGAAATGACAGAAACTGCCAATATTTTAAATAATGCCACTGAAAACAGCTTAGTATTAATGGATGAAATAGGACGTGGAACCAGTACCTTTGATGGTTTATCATTGGCATGGGCCGCTATCATTCATCTGGCGACTCAGATCAAATCATACACTTTATTCGCCACCCACTATTTTGAATTAACCACCTTACCCGAAGAATACAAAGCCATTAAAAATGTACATTTAGATGCCATTGAACATGGTGACACCATTGTCTTTTTACACAGTTTAAAAGATGGCCCCGCCAATCAAAGTTATGGATTACAAGTAGCGTCACTGGCAGGTGTACCTAAAGCAGTCATCAAACAAGCCAAAAAACATTTAACTGAATTAGAAAATACAGCCCATCAACAGGTGAGCAATAATGATAAAGAAACAGGTGTTTACCAGCTTGAATTATTTCCGTCATTAGATCACCCAGTCATTAGCACTTTAAATAAACTGGATGTAGATGATATTTCACCTAAGAAAGCATTAGAAATATTGTATGAATTGAAACAGCAGGTGAATTAAACCTGAATTGATAAAAATGCCATCACATCATTCAATATGACTGTGATATTGAAATTATTAATCCATCTTATTTTTCAAATTTTTGAATCTTATGCAACGTACCAATAAGATGGGTAGTTTCTTTATTGCGCATCCCCTTAGAATGGGCACGAAATAACTTCCGTTTCTTGGTTTTAGGTTTATGTTAGATTTAAACGATCTGATTGAGCAAAATTGACGGTGTAGTCGTTCTACATCAATATTTTGTGATTGAAGATCGTTTAAAGATAGCATGAAGATAGAGGTAAGAACTGGAAATTATTTCGTGCCCATTCCTTAATTACGGCTTCTTATCCTCAACCACTAAATACCCTCGAAACTTATCCCCATCTTTGGTATTCATTGACAAATAAAGGTCTTTCAAAGGTGCCCACAACCAAGGATTAAGATGTCCCGATACATCTAACACCAAAACAGAATCCGTCACTTGATCATAAGCAGCAATCGGTGAAATATGACCTCCACCTGCCTGACCAATTTGATTACTTTTATAATTAATAATGATAAATTTTTCAGACTCACTTAAAACCTTTTTCAAATGATTTCGGAACTTTTCAATACTTACTGTTGAATTATCCTGCGCATAAACCAAAAGAACCTGAACTTGGTAAGCCTCTAAAACCCCTTTTAACTGTGACAAAGTTAAACCTGGATCAAATTTTGAACCATCATTTTGATTCTGTGCTGTTATATTTTTCAGTTCAATAATGTCTTGTAGTTTTATAATGTCTGTTTTTTTATTGAGAAATGTACTCTGTGAATATAATTTGTAAGGGATACTATCACCACCCCAAACAACTGGCTTCTGTACTTCCAGCGTTGACTGACTAGGAATATTGCCTTTGGCAATTCGCAAAGCATTTAACACCATTACCGAACTGGCAATACCACAATACAATGGATTAGCTTGTGGCTGGAAATTATGAGCTAATTGAAAAAAGTCTTCATTATATTTTGACTGAAATAAACGTTTTTTACCTTCAACAGAATTCCAGTTAACCAACATTGAATAATTAAGTTTTGAAAAATCACTTTTACCATAATACCCATATTGGTTTTCTGCGAATGCTGACGGCGGATAAAAATAGCAAGAAAAATAAACCAGCGAATTAAATAAAACTGAATTAAATATTTTCATTAAATCAACCTCTATCTTTAATTAATTCCATTATATAATTTAATACTCAAGTCGACACTAAATCATTTCAATATTTTTGCTCTCAATTAATTAGCAATGTCATATAGTCTTGATTTTTTGCTTACATACTAAGGAAAGGGGCAAGAGGTATACCTTTGTAGCCGTGTGGCTGTCATAAGGATATGACAAATCTCTTTAGAAATCTTAACAACTCTACTTAATGCTTTGGTTTTCCACCCATAATTGAAGGCTATCAAATCATTACTTTATAATTAAGTATAGAAGCCAGCCCCTTTATGACCCCTTTATTAATTACATGACTAAAGCAAAGATTTGACCCTTTCTTTGGGGATCTTTTGCAGTGGAAGCAATGGAAATTTCACCTTCACTTTGCAATAATTTCAAGGCATAACTGGCTTGCGTTGCCCCTTCTTCTTCTGCAATAGCGAGGATTTTATGCTTGATATTGGTTTCACCCAGATAATATAAAGATTGCCCCGTCATGGCACTGTATTTAATGGTATCTTCATCGGGCATAAACGATAAAATAGCATCAATCAGAGATTCACATAAAATTACCTCCTCAACGCCCTGCAAACCTTCTTTGTTGAATACGCCTTGATGTTCACCCGGTAAATAACAATGATCTGGCGTGCCTTTTCGTAAACGATTAATCTTACGGCCATACACTTCTTTGACTTCACCATTTTCCATCACAGGAATCACCAGAGATCCCGTTAAATGTTCATGACCTGATGCCCGATAAATACCCGTTGCTTGCAATTGATCACGGAGTTTATCCGCCTTCAATACTGCCACGTTGCGGCAATAAATAGCCCAAGGTTCTATCGGCAAAACCCAGTTTAAAATGATCGATCATTTCATTGTTTACTAAACCTCGGTCTTTTAAATACGGCAATGCTTCACTGTTGTTTTTCAATACCTGATGATAGTAGTTTATCACCCGTTTCAGTAGAATTTGATTATCCTGTTCAGATGCCCATTGGGTATTCATTGTTTTTTTTGGTGTATCGTCACTCGATTTGACTTGTTTTGTTGCAACCTCACCTCGTAATAACTCAACCGCATGACGGAAAGAGATGTCTTTCAATTTCATTGTCCACTGAACAACCGTCCCACCTTCACTGCAAGCACCCAGACAATTCCACAGGTTTTTATCGGGTGAAATTATCAATGAAGGTGATATGTCATTATGGAATGGGCACAAACCCAAATAATCTTTGCCGTGCTTTTTTAATTCAATGCCATCTGATTGAACTAAATTGGTTAAAGAGATGGTTTGGTTTAAGTGGTCGATTTCAGATTGGGGGATTCGTGCCATAATTTCTAATTTCCAAAAAACTTGTCAAGATGCATTAATGATATTATAATTATATCTATATTGCTACTTCTATCAATAACCATTTTAAACGAGTACTAAAATCATCAATATTTCAATACACAGCATTCTTATTATGGACTTTTCAAAACGACTTATTATTTTACGCAAAGAAAGAAAATTCACGCAGCAACAAATGGCGGACATTATCGGAATACATGTTTCCCAGATTAAACGCTATGAGGCAAGTGAAACACAGCCCTCGTTAGAGGTGTTACGAAAAATTGCACTTACGCTTAATGTCAGTGCAGATCTGCTCCTTTTTAATAAAGATGAGAGGGGGACACCCGATGAATTTAAAATGCAATTTGAGGCATTAAATCATTTTAATGATGAAGAAAAAAAAGTAGCTAAAGTGTTATTAGATAGCTTGATTTTAAAACATACTGCTAATCGACTTTCTGCTGCTGCCAGCTAATAATGCTATTCAGGCATTCACATTAAGGGACACTAACATGCAAGCCTATGAATTTGAAACCAGTTTAGAACATGGCGTTATTAAAGCTCCAGAAGAGCTTAACTTTAATGAAACAAAAAAAGTAAA
>JABHHM010000180.1 GCA_018671575.1 Methylococcales bacterium
ATATCTACGCATTTTAATTTTTCTGAAAATAATGAACTCACCAATTTGATGATGCTTATTTTACCATAATTTTTCATGTTTTTATCGTAATATCAGGTGATTACAGCAGTTTTTATAAATTAAACTTTCGGATTCAGGTCATGGTTAAACTGGCACAAACCAATGCGGTTATATCAATGTCTTTATGATTGAATTCCCGAGCCAATAAATAAGCAACGGTGGCACTGTCAACTGCATGATTTGATGTGTACGGATAACTGCGTTCTTGAATAAATAAGGTGCTGGCAGTGGCTGCTGAGTTTTCTGTACAGGCATTAATAATAACTTGAGAGCAGGTTTCAATGGTTGTTTTTAAATTATTGAAATTGTTTTTACAGATATCATCATAAAGTTCAGTGATTAGGACTTTAACGTAGCATATATTTTGAATTGGGGTTCTGCTCATTGTCATGGCTCGTTTATTGTTGCAATTATTTGGGCATCTTCTCTGTCTTCTATTACTATTACAATATTTTTTTGTAAAAAATCTACAATTATTTGGTCTTAACATCTATATTATAAATATTTGGTCTTAACATCTATATTATAAAACATAATATCTATATTAAATTAAACAATTTGTAAAATATGGCCAGTTCCCTCGAAGAAAAATTAAAATTACTCAATAAGGGTATTTCGGATTTAAAAGAATCGAATAAAAGCCCTAAGCCGATGAGTGGTGCAAATGCATTAAAAAATAAAATGGATGCATTGAAACCGATGAATTCAGGTATTCATAAACCTGTTGCTAATTTGCAATTAAGAAAAAAATCGATGGACTGGCGTGGTGCGCTGTTGAAAAGAGTCATGTCGATTGTAGAAAAACATGCAGGCATTACATTAAATAATAGCCATGAAGAAAAATTATTACGCCAAATTGATAAGTTAACGGATCAAAGTGAGTTGGAACAATGGGTCTCCAGTCTTGAAGTAATGGGGAACAGGCATGGAGATTTACAAGCTTTAATTGAATATTTAACCGTACATGAAACCTATTTTTATCGTGATCCCCAGCAATTTAATGGTGTGCGTGAAGAAGTCTTCCCTGAAATATTTAAAAGAAAACTATCAGGGCAAAAGAAAATAAAGGTTTGGTCTGCCGCTTGTTCATCAGGTGAAGAACCTTATACTTTGATTATTTTGTTGTTGGATGAGTTGATTAAAAAGTCGTACGCTTCTGAAAAATCGGGAGGGATTGTAACCGACTGGTCAATTGATGTGTTGGGTACAGATATCTCCAGTAAAATTATTCAAACAGCCAGTCGAGGGCTTTATTCGGGGGGGCCTTTGGGGTCTTTTCGTGGGATGCCAAAAGCATTAATGCGCTTCTTTTCAGAAGGTGAAAAGAATGCCAATAATAAATTGGCATTTATCAATTATACGGTTAAGCCTTTTGTGAAAAAGCTGGCAAGATTTAAATTGTTTAACCTGACATCAAACCGACCTCCTGAAACTGGATTTGACATCGTATTTTGTAGAAATGTGATGATCTATTTTAATGATGATGTCAAAAAACAGGTGCAAAAAACATTGTATGATGCACTGGGTCCTGGAGGTGCTTTGGTGCTTGGGCCAACAGATATTTTAATGATTCCCGAATTGTTCACGCTACATCGGAGAAGAGGCTATACTTATTATGTTAAAAAATAATCTGTCCGATTGTCTATTTGGGACAAACAATATGCTGAATAGCTACTAATTAAGGATTTGTTGTGGAAATAGTGCTGATAGAAATGAATAAAAATGAATATGCATTTACCGCAGATTGTGTCGAGCGTGTGCTTGATCCATTGCCCGTGACACCATTACCTTTTGTCGCTAAAAAAGTAGATGGTCTGGTTAATGTTGATGGTCATGTTTTGCCTCAAATTAACTTGTCAGTGGTACTGGATGATGATCAGCCTGTGATATTGACTGGTGATGAGGAAGAAGAATTAAAACAATTACTGGTCATTCATTCTCAAAATGGAACTTGTTCTGTGCTGGTTGATCATGTTTCAAAAATGATTGAATTGGATGATGATTTCATAGTTGATCTTGCTGATGATGCAGAAGAGTTGGAAGAAGATGAGGATGCTGTTGAAAATGAGCATTCCAATCATTTTTTTAAGGGCGAATTTCAATACGAAAATAAGACCATCATGTTATTAAACCAGGACGTGTTAAGTGTAGGTCAATCTCATGTTGATTTTAGTGGTGAAAATTCTGGAATATTGGGCAAAGTTGGGTCTCAGTTAAGTAATGATGGTGATGAAGTCATAGATGTTCCTTATTTGTTAATTGATCATGGAACAGAACAGTTTGCCTTATCGTTGTCTTATACCCGTGAAATTACTGAGATTATTGAAATGACGGAGATCCCAGGTGCTCCAAAAGAAGTGGCTGGTATTGTATCCATCAGAAATAAACCCATATTGGTTTTGTCATTGACCGCGATGTTAAAAATTGATGAGGAAATTGATCCTAAAGTATTGGTTATTGTTGAAATTCAGTCACATAAAATGGGTTTATTGGTTGAAAAAGTTGCCAGTTTACAACGGTTTAAAGAAGATGCATTGCATACGGTTAAAGAAATGAACCAGGATTTTGCAGGTTATTTGCAAGGTGATAATGATGAGATGATTGCAGTGTTGGCATTGGATGCACTGATTGATGAGAAAAAATTTAAGAAATTTAGTCGCTATTTAGTTGATAACGAAAAGAAAAATCACAATGATGTGGATTTAATGGATGAAAAGTTGCGGATGCTGACTTTTTATGTGGGTGAAGAATATTGTGCATTAGATTTAGCAACCATTGAGCGAATTGAAGAGTACAGTGAAAGTTCAATGTTACCACCGTCAGATTCAGATAAAAATCTTGTATCAGGTTTGACTATTGATGGTGTTATTCAGGTGCATGGTGAAGTTTTTCCTGTGATTGATCTAAGACGTTTATTTTCGGTGGACATCAATAATACCAATTTTACAGCACATATTATTGTGCGAATTGATGATAAAGGCTGGGTTTTGGTGGTTGATAAGATTGATCGAGTGATTGAGATTAAGCAGCGTGATATTGATGATGTGAGTAAAGAGTCTGAAAAAAGTGGTGTGTTAGGCGCTGTTGCTAAATATGATGAGCGATTGATCTCAGTTTTAGATACTGAATTTTTAACAGGGTTAAGACTTCACTAAGTTATTTTATGCGCTGATGCATATTTTGCCTATATTTTGAGTGGCGTAGGTGTTTAGAGAGTAAAGGATTTATTCTTCATGGAGAGAATTTAAAATAATGACAGTCAAATTATTAATAGTGGATGACTCAGGTTTTATGCGTATTGCATTGCGTAATATGGTGAAAAGTGATGCTAATATAGAAATTATTGGTGAAGCTAAAAATGGCAAAGAGGCATTAACTTTTATTAAAGAAAAAAAACCAAATGTAGTGACCATGGATGTTGAAATGCCCGTGATGGATGGTTTGTCTTGCGTTAAAGAAATCATGAAAACTGACCCCGTACCAGTCATTATGGTGAGTAGTTTGACCCAGTCGGGAGCAAAAACAACAATGCAGGCTCTGGAATATGGAGCCGTTGACTTTATTTCAAAATCATCATCCTTTGTTCAGCTGGATATTGTCAAAATAGAAAAAGAATTAAGGGAAAAAATTCATTATTGGGCAAAACACCCGCTTAAACGAGTGTCGATTGCTAGAACCAATCGTTTAAATACAGCAACAAAAACTGAACCATCAAAAACATTAAAACGAGCTACACCACGATTATCTTTTTCATCACCCAAAGTTGAAATTAACAAAGACATTAAAAAATTAACCCCTATTAGAGGGGTTGAAATTGTTGTGATTGCTGTTTCCACGGGAGGCCCTAAGCAATTATTTGATGTACTTGAGGTTATGGAACCATTGAAATGTCCGATGGTGATTGCGCAACACATGGGAAGCCAGTTTACCAAATCATTTGCTGAACACCTGGGGACTAGGGTTAAATTAGATGTTAAAGAGGGTAAAAATGGTCAGGAAATAGGTCCAGGCAACATTATTGTTGCTCCTGGCAGTATGAATACTTCCATTAAAAAATCATTGAGTGGAAAATTGACATTACATGTGAGTGAAGAGCCTCCTGTGGTTGTTAAACCCTCTGCAAATATATTGTTTGGTTCTGTGATTAATACTGTAAAATCATCGATAGGCGTTATTTTGACGGGGATGGGTGATGATGGGACAGAAGGTGCATTAAAGTTTATTGATAAAAAATGGCCTGTTTTGGTACAAAAGCCTGAAACATGTGTGGTTGGTGGAATGCCTGGTGCTGCAATTAGTGCAGGTGCCGTGTCAGAAGTTTTGGAATTGGAAGCAATTGGGAAGCAATTGAAGAAGTGGGTGGGGCAGTCCTCAATCTAATTGAGATTGTGGACTTACGACAACTAAAAAATAATTTATAAAGTAGTAGGAAAAAATTATGACTGTAAAAGTATTGATAATTGATGATTCTGTAATGATGCAAATGATTGTTTCAGAAATTGTTAAAAGTGATTCTGCACTTGAAGTGATTGGAACCGCTGATAATGGTATGGATGGTATTGAAAAAGTCAGGGCACTAAAACCTGATGTGGTATTGCTTGATATTGAAATGCCTGTGATGAATGGTCTGGATTGTATGAAACGATTGAAGTTGGAGAGTAAGGCAAAAGTGATTATTTTGTCATCAGTGGCACAAGTGGGTTCAGCACAAGCAATTGAAGCTAGACAGCTTGGCGCAGCAGATGTTATTGCAAAGCCATCAGGCGCTGTTAGTCTTGATTTGTCTGCTAAAAAAGGTCATGTAATCACTCAAGCAGTGAAAAATGTGGCTGGAGTTTAGATTCTTTAAAGAGTCTGTGTTCATTGTGTGATCTGATTAAAAGATTGCTCAAAATTAAAGCTGAATTAAGCGGTTTGTCCGCTTCAATAACAACTTTACCCTTGCGGTATAAAACTATATTCATCCCTTTGTTGGAGGGTATGAAAAGCCAGGTAAGCTATGTCTGATGATCTAATTGAAATGCTATGGGATCAGTTCACTGTTGAGACGGAAGAACATCTTCAAGCAATGGAACCGATACTCGTTGATGCAGAGTCTGAGCCATTGGGGGCCGATGAAATTGGTCAGCTATTTCGATCAATGCATTCATTTAAAGGGCTTTCTAAAGCGATGAATCTATTGTCGATTGAGGCTATAGCTCATCGTTCAGAAGATTTATTGGGATTGATTCGTGATGAAGGTGTTGAATTTACGCCAGAGCGAGTCTCCATTTTATTAGATGCGTTAGATGCGTTGCAAGTGCTTAGAGAGCTTGCTGTTGATACTCGTGAAGACGGTGAAATGCCCACTGATTTGGTTAAAAGACTTGAGAAAGTATATAACGAGGCCAAAGGCGGTAGTAGCGCACCTGTTGCTGAACCAATACCTGAACCCATACCCGAGCCTGAAGTGGTTGTTGAAGAAGCACCTGTTGAAGCAGAGAAATCTGATAATTTGCCACCCTTGCATGATGACGATTTATTGGAGTTTTTTGATGAGCTTTGTCAGCAATATAATCCTGAAATAGCCAAGCTTATTTATAAAGGCTATGACGCTTCTGCTGATGGTAAAAATATTGTGGATGCCATTGATGGGATGTTGCAAGCTGCAGGTGGTTTAGAATTTACCAACATGGCAGATACCTTGACAGAGCTTTATGAAATATTAAAGCCTGACGGTGAAATTGAAGACGACCAGCGAGATCAAGTTTTTCAATTATTATCTGATTATCGTGAAATGTTAGATGTGGTTGTTTCCTCATCAAGCATTAATGGTTATGTGGGTGCATTTAAGGACGATACTGAAAAATTAGATATTGATAAAGATTTGCTTGAAACGACCAATGATTTGGAAAGTTTATCCAAGTTATTAACAGGATCGCATATCGATAACAATGTCAGAAAGGTGGTGCATTATTGTAAAGCAATCAATGCACGATTTACCATTGCTGCACCCCATCAACCTTTGGCTCCTATCTATTTATTAGAAGATGTTTTTAGCAGAATACAAGATAAAGAATTCAGCTTACATGAAAAATTAGTCGAGATTTCTGTTACCGCTGTTGATATCACTCATAAAATTGTCCTTGGTTTTATTGATAAGACATCTTATGTTGATATTGGTTTGATTAATGAACATATTGAGACATTCCAAAAAATTATTACCCATGAACTCAGTGCTGAAGCGGGAGATGATGAAGATCACCATGAGTTTTTAGAAAACTATGGTATTAAACCTCATTTTATGGAGTTGTTAACCGCTGTTAATATCCATGATTTACGCAAGTCGATTGACGAGGGTAATGATGTTTATGAAATTGTTGCTGACCTTGATGGTGATATGACCGTAACACAAGCTTTCGTTGGTTGGATGCAAGAAAATGGCCAGTCCATTACCAGTCGAACAGTTTTTGATGGTGATGAAAAAACAAAATTTGATTTTCTTTATGTGTCTTCATTATCTCCCGCAGATGCAAAAAAACAAATTGAAGACATTACAGCGGATAAGTCCTTATTGGCGTTAACCTCTATTCATGATGGAGCCTCCGAAGAAGTGGTTGCGCCTGTTGCCAGTGAAAAAGTAGAAGAATCTGTTAAAACAGCGGCTACTGAAGAGAAGGAAGTCGTCGCTCCATCGGTAGAAGCTAAAAAACCTGCTGAAAAAGCAAAGCCCAGTAAAGCAAAAACCAATACCACGATTCGTGTTGAAAGTGAAACTTTAGATCGTTTCATGAATCAATTGGGTGAATTGGTGTTGGCACGTGGAATGTTAACCCATGCTATTTTAGGTTTAGATATTCAAGAGTCTTTTAATGCCGTTAATGGTTTTGTTGGTGAATTGGATAAAAATAATGAGTCAGCCAATGGGCAGTCCCTTGATGTGGTGAAAAAGGCTTTAACAGTATTAGAGTCACAACAAGATTTAATTCGTCAAGCTGATTTGCAAATACAGACAGTCTTAGAACGATTACAAGAAGATGCGCTCAGTTTGCGAGTGGTTCCCATTTCTACTGTTTTTAACCGACTGCCCAGAGTGGTTAGAGATTTGTCGGTTGCTCAAGGCAAAAAAGTTAAGCTGGAAATGGTTGGAAAAGAAGTTCGAATTGATAAAGGCATGGTTGATATGCTGGTTGATCCAATGATTCATATGGTTCGTAATAGTGTGGATCATGGTGTCGAATTACCAGAAGATCGGATTAAAAGTAATAAGTCTGAAAATGCAATAGTGACTATTTCGGCTAAACAGCAAGGTGATCGTGTCAGAATTGATATCATTGATGATGGTGCTGGTATAGATCATCAAAGAGTATTGGATAAGGCTGTTTCAAGAGGCTTGTTGTCAGAACGTGAAAGCCAAAATATCAACGCACATCAAGCGTTACAGTACATTTTTTCACCAGGATTATCGACAGCAGAGAAAGTAACAGAAACCTCTGGGCGAGGTGTCGGCATGGATGTTGTTAAAAATACCATCATTCAGCTAGGTGGTGAAGTGAGTGTGGCCTCAACGGTTGGCGAAGGTTCACAAATGAATATTGTATTGCCTCTAACTGCCGCTATTCAAACCACTTTAATGATGGAAATAAACAATCAACGAGTTGCAATTCCTGACAGAAATGTTGAAGAAGTTTTTGAAGTGGCAGAAAGTGAGATTCAGTCAGTAAAAGGTCGTCGAGCCATTTTACTGAGAAATTCTTTTTTACCCATTGTTCATTTGTCGGATATTTTAGGTTTTCCTCGAAATCAAGAAGAACGTAAAAATACTCCCATTGCCGTGATTAAGAATGAAGAGTTTCGTATTGGTGTTGAGGTTGATGTGCTGTTGCATCGTGAAGAGTTGTTTTTGAAAGATATTCATCCCGATTTGGCTGCATTGCCAGGCGTTGGAGGAGTGTCAATTTGTGGCGATGGAAGTGTCATTTTGGTACTGGATACGGATCAACTTTTTGAATTAGCTGCTAAATTTCATGAGGGTGATTATTTGAAAATGCAAAAATCTCAACAAAATACTGATGGATTAGTTGCCGTATGAGTAGTTATTTAGAGTTATCAGTCGGTAAACTTCATGTGCTGTTGGATACCATCGAAGTGGCAGAAGTGATGGAATTGGTTGATAACGAAAAAATTAATAATGACTATTATTTATGGCGTGAAAAATCAGTTAGGGTTTTTTTTATGAATGAAATTTTGGCTAATACAACAGGTAATGATTCAAGCGATCAGGCGGGAATCATTTATCAGTCAAATGAACAAAGCCCAATATTATTAGTTGTTGATCGTATTGAAAAAATGTGGAATTTAGAGGGTAATGAATTTATTGAAATGCCGACTATCAATGAAAAATTAAGTGCATTGTTTGATGGTATTTATAGTGCAAGTGTTGAGCGGCAATTACTCAAGTTTAAAATACCCGTAACTGAACAAGGTTTGGAACAATGCTAGGAGGAGGCTGTCCGAAAACGCATCTTTCCTCCAGAACTGCGTTAAAATTCGGCTCAAAATGCTCATTTACACCAGTAAACTGTGCTTTTACGCTAAATTTTGCCTTATTCTGGAGAAAATCTGCGTTCTCAGACATCCTCCGAGTAGAATTATCCAAAACCTCTATAAATCTAATAAAACAATAAAGAAAAACTATGGAAAATATAAAAGATAATCATAAAGGCATACTAATTGTCAGTGACAATCAATCAATACAAGAGCAATTTGTTAAAATTGCCAATGATTTAAAAAAGCCATATTCTGTTTTACATCATCAAGATGTTTCAAAATATAATGGTAATTGGTGGAATGCATCCGTTTTAGTGGTTGAGGGAAATGCCTCTCAAGTCTTTGATTCTTCTAGGGCAATTGCAGTTCCTTCTATTATTGCTATTGTGCCTGATGATGAGTTGTCTGATATTTTAACGCAGAAAATAGATGATTTGTTTGGTGTTTTGTCAGTCAATGATGGTATTGAAAGAGCCAGTTTGATGGTGTCTGTTGCTTTTAAAACGGTTGATAGAATTCGCTCTTGTGACAGTGCAACTTATATTATGCAGTCATTGATGGAAGATTTTGAGACTTTCTTAGTGACAGAGGGGCAATTTAGAGAAAACCTGATTCAACAAAACAAACAAAGCCAATTACGAGGCGAAGTATTGAGTGCAATCAGGCCTGCTTTGATGGAAGCAACATCAGTGATGGAAAAAACCATGTCTAATTCGTTTGATCATATGATAAAAAGTATCAATGGTTTGCATGACCTAGAAGGGCAATTGGAATGGTTGGAAGGCGAGGCTGAAGAATTACAAAAACCCATTGGAACGAATCACGATTGATTTTTTCCGTGACACTAAATTAGGTAATAAAATGTCAAATCTTGAATATGATTGTTCTGAGGGTGAATGTACCATCAGTGTTAATGGTACTTTTAATGCTTTGCTGTTAGGCACTTGGAATGAGTTGGTGCAAAAAGATAAAAATGAAATCAATAGAATTCAGATTGATTTTTCTGACTGTGAAGAAATTGATAATAGTGGGTTGGCATTATTATTTATTTTAAAAGAAAAAATGGGTGGAGATGAGTCTCGAATTGAGCTGATTAATGTCAACGAAGAGATAAAAAGAGCATTTGCAGTGGCTGAGTTTCACCAGTTGTTTCATATTGTTTGACCTGTTAGGAGGGTGTTTGAGAGCTCAGGTTTTTGGGCAGTCTCTTAGGATCGTGCACGAAATAACTTCCCGTTCTTGATTCCATCTTCACTTCATCTTCAAATGATCTTCAATCATAA
>JABHHM010000222.1 GCA_018671575.1 Methylococcales bacterium
GGGCAAGCCGATGCCATCCATAAACGACCTGACAATACGGTGTTGGATTTGTCTTTTGGACAGGAGCGTTTGTGGTTTATTGACCAGTTAGAAGCGGGTATCAGTACGTTTTACCACATTCCTGCTTGTATTCAATTAAAGGGTGATCTCAATGTTGATGTATTGGAAAAAACCCTAAAACGTGTGGTGGCAAGGCATGAATCATTGCGTAGTGTCTTTAACAGTGAGAATGGTAAACCTTATGTGACATTGCTGGATGTAGCAAATTGGCAAATGAATTTTGTCGATTTTAGTGAGCAGTCGATTGACGGTAGTAAAGCACAATTAAAGCAGGACTTACAAATCCCATTTAATTTGCAAACGGACTTTTTATTACGAGCACATCTGTACCATCAAACCGATGATTCTTATGTCTTATTGGTGGTGATGCATCACATCATTGCGGATGGTTGGTCAATGTCTGTGCTGATTGAGGAAGTTCTGGCACTTTATCAAGCATTCATTGACGGTGAAAATGATCCATTGCCCGAATTACAAATTCAATATCCCGATTATGCTCATTGGCAACGTCAGTGGTTACAAGGTGAACGACTGGACAAACAATTGGTTTATTGGCAACAGCAATTAAAAGATGTGCCTGTGTTGTCGTTGTCAACAGATCGACCGAGACCACCTGTGCAAACCTTCAATGGAGCGCATATCCCCGTGGTGATTGATGCTGAATTAACCACAAAATTGGATGCCATCAGTCAACAACAAGGCATGACTTTATTCATGACTGTATTGGCAGGTTTTTATACTTTATTGAGTCGTTACAGTGGGCAAAAAGACATCAGCGTGGGTACACCGATCGCTGGCAGAACTCGTCATGAAATTGAACCGTTAATCGGGTTTTTTGTGAACACTTTGGTGTTGCGTTGTGACTTGAATGATCAGCCCAATTTTGAAACATTGTTACAACGAGTCAAAGACATTACTTTATCCGCATTTGCACATCAGGATGCCCCTTTTGAAGCGGTGGTTGATGCAGTTCAGCCTGAACGTGAAATGAGTCATTCGCCTTTGTTTCAAGTGATGTTTGTATTACAAACAATGCCTGAAGCCAATTTTAATCTGGCAGGTGTCGATGTGACTATTATGGATGATTTACTGGACAATCCAACGGCAAAATATGATCTGGTGATGAATCTGGGGGAAAGTGACGGGTCAATCAGTGGAACTTTAGAATACAACACCGATTTGTTTGATGAAAAGACAATGTCGAATTTATTACAGCATTTTTATCAACTATTAAATACAAGTGTCAGTGAACCTCAACGCCCATTGTCTCAATTGAATTTGTTGTCAGACGATGAAACAGAAAAATATCTCGCACAACCTTATCACACCGTTGATTATCCAAAAACACCGATTCATCAACAATTTAAACAACAAGCCAAACAAACTCCTGATGCCATTGCTTTGGTGTTTGCAAACCAGCAATTAACTTATCAACAACTAGATCAGCAGTCTGATTGTTTGAGTGGTTATTTAAAAAATCATGGGGTTGAATTAGAAGATTTGATTGCCATCAGTGTTGAGCAATCTGCCAAAATGATAGTGGGGCTTTTGGCTATCCTCAAAGTAGGGGCTGCTTATGTTCCAATGGATCCTAATTATCCTCAGCAACGCTTACAATATTTACTGGAAGACTCGAAAACCAAATTGATACTCACCGAGTCCAATGTGTTAGCCAATTTACCCGTGACCACACAACAAGTTATTTGTCTTGATACGGATTGGTCGTCTATTGAATCAGCAGGGTGTTTTTTATCGGATGACGTGACAGCCAATAATCTGGCTTATGTGATTTATACCTCAGGTTCAACAGGTCAACCCAAAGGGGTGATGGTCGAACATCAGAATGTCAGCCATTTGTGTCAATGGCATATCGAAGCCATGGAAGTCAATGCAGGACACCGTGCCACTCAATTGGCGAGCATGGCATTTGATGCGGCCGTTTGGGAAATTTGGCCTTATTTATTGTGTGGTGCGAGTTTAACGTTGGTGAATCATGATGATTTATTGTCCCCTGAAAAACTCATTGAATTTATAACACAACATAAAATCACCCACAGTTTTATCCCGACCCCCATTGCTGAAACATTAATCAAGCGTAAATGGCCAGAAGATCATGCATTGCAATTTATGTTGACTGGTGGCGATCGTTTGGGGAATTATCCAACTGAAAATCAGCGTTTTAGTTTGGTGAATAACTATGGTCCAACAGAAGCTACCGTGGTGTCAACTTCCATTCGCTTAACGGATGCTGGACAGCGTATGACTGATATGGCAGTGCCACCGATTGGAAACGCCATCAGCAATAGTGAAATTTATATTCTTGATACGGATCTGAATTTAGTGCCTCAAGGTGTGTCAGGTGAATTGTGTATTGGTGGAGCAGGGCTGGCAAGAGGTTATCTTAATCGTCCTGAATTAACTGAGGAATGCTTTATATCTCATCCATTTAAAGGCAATGCAAAACTTTATAAAACAGGCGACAGTGTCCGTTTATTGAATGATGGCATCATCGAATTTCTTGGTCGCATTGATGATCAAGTTAAAATCCGTGGTTTTCGCATTGAACTGGGTGAAATTGAAGCAGTGTTGGAGTCGATTGATAATGTGGCTGAAAATATTGTCATCACCCGTGCGGATGTACATGGTCAATATCAGTTGATCGCTTATTGTGTTTATGTTGATGCGGATATAACCACAGATTGTCGTCAAATTCTGGCAGATCAATTACCCGATTACATGGTTCCCAGTGCTTTCATTGCAATGGATGCTTTACCACTGACAACTCATGGCAAAGTCGATAAAAAAGCCTTGCCAGAGGCACAAGGTTTCTTAACCAGCAAGCAGCCTTATGTCGCACCCAGAGATATGGCGGAAGAAATTCTGGTGAAAATATGGTCGGATATTTTGGCGGTTGAACGCATTGGTATTTATGATAGTTTTTTTGAATTGGGTGGGCACTCCTTATTGGCAACCCAAGTTATCTCGCAAATTCGCCAGCAATTTCATGTCGATATTCCACTGAAACCTTTGTTTGAAAAACCAACCATTGCGAGTATCAGTGATTTAATCAAACAAAATGGTACAACCATTTCACATCAGATGATTGAAAAAGCGGACAGGCAACAACCCCTGGTTTTGTCCTATGCACAAGAACGTATTTGGTTTTTAGAGCAGCTGGAAAGTTCAGGTCAAGCGAATATCATTCCTGGCTTATTGCGATTACAGGGTTCGCTCAATTTGACGGTATTAGAACAAACATTACAAACCATTGTGCAACGTCATGAATCATTGCGAACAGTTTTTACTAATGACAATGATCAACTTTGCCAGTCTATTTTGACATCAGAACAATGGTGTTTACAGCAGCTGAATTTTGCTTCAGACAAAGCCTGTGAAAAAGCCATTATTAAGCAAATCAAACAGCCATTCGATTTGACTCAAGATTATTTGTTTCGAGTGGTATTGTTGACGGTTGATGACATTAATGATCATTGCAGTTTATTGATCATGATGCACCATATCATTGCCGATGGCTGGTCTGTGGTCAATTTAATGACTGAAGTTTCTGTTCTTTATAATGCTTATTTACAACAAAAAGACAACCCACTGGCAGAACTTGATATTCAATATGCCGATTATGCTCACTGGCAAAGACAATGGCTTGAAGGTGAAGAATATCAGCAACAAGTCAACTACTGGCAACATCAATTGGATGACGTGCCAGTGTTGTCTTTGCCATTGGATCATGCACGTGGCTCATTGCAAACTTTTGCGGGTGCAAGCGTCCCCATTGTATTCAATAAAGCAACCAGTAGAAGTCTCAATGCATTGAGCCAACGACACGACATGACTTTATTTATGACCATGCTCGCCAGTTTTAATGTGTTATTGCAACGCTATAGTGGACAGACAGATTTTTGTGTCGGTACTCCCATTGCAGGACGAACCCGTGCTGATTTAGAACCTCTGATTGGTTGTTTTATCAATACTTTGGCAATTCGTCATAATGGCTGTGATGATCTGACCTTTAATGATTATCTGAAACGGGTTAAAACACAAACTTTGGCCGCCTACAGTCATCAAGAATTGCCTTTTGAAAAAGTGGTTGAACTGGTGCAACCTGATCGTAACCTGAGTATTACCCCCTTATTTCAAGTATTGTTTACTTTGCAGTCAGCCATGAAGTCAGCCATTGAACTGCCTGATATTCAAGTTGATATTGAAGAATTAACACTGTCCATTGCCAAATTTGATTTAACCCTGACTTTATCAGAATGCGATGACAGAATTGAAGGTAATTTTGAGTACAATACAGACTTATTTGAAGTCGAAACCATCATTCGCATGAGTCAGCATTTTCATACATTGGTAGAAGGAATCGCCGTTTCACCCGACAATCATTTGTCAGAATTACCCTTGTTAAGTTCATCAGAACTACAGCAAATTTTGGTTGACTGGAATGATACGACGGTAGAACCGAATTTATTATGTGTTGACGAACTGGTTTCAAGACAAGCTCTGACATCTCCCAATGCAACGGCGGTGATTTTTGCAGATGAACAGTTGAGTTATGCTCAACTTGAACTACAAACCAATCAATTGGCACATTATTTATTGGAACAGGGTCTTGAAAGAGAATCTATTGTTGGTGTTTGTATTGATCGTTCACTGAATTTATTGATCAGTTTGCTGGCGGTGATTAAAGCAGGTGCTGTTTATTTGCCGTTAGATCCGCATTATCCAGCAGAACGTTTACATTATATGTTGACTGATTCATCGGCTTCATTGCTAATTACCGAGTCCAACACTAATGCTTTATTGGCCCAATCAATCAGTGATTTGAACACAAAAATTATTTATCTCGACAGTGAACAAAGTCAAATTGAAGCACGATCTCAAAGTAAAGTGAATGTCAGCATTAGACCTGAACAAATGGTCTACATGATTTATACCTCGGGTTCAACGGGTAACCCCAAAGGTGTTTGTATTGAACATCGACATTTGATGAATTTTTTATGTTCGATGAAAAAACGCCCAGGTTTGCAGCGAAAAGATCGTCTGTTGGCAGTGACCTCGGCATCTTTTGATATTCATACCTTGGAATTGTATTTACCGCTGGTGTCAGGAGCGACACTGGTCATTGCTTCATGGGAAGCAACCAATGATGCCCAGCAACTAGCTCAATTGTTGATTCAACATAAGATCAGTATCATGCAAGCCACACCGTCTACTTGGAAGTTGTTATTGGCAGACGGCTGGCAAAGCCAGCAAAACATAAAAGTGTTGTGTGGTGGTGAAGCCATGAGTCTTGATTTGCGCCAGCAATTACTACAAAACCAACACATTGAATTGTGGAATATGTATGGTCCAACAGAAACGACTGTTTGGTCATGTACCGATCAAATTACCTCTGCAGAGGCAAAAACCACATTGGGACGACCGATTAATAATACCCAACTCTATATTTTGGATGCAGAATTTAATATCATGCCGATTGGTGCGGCAGGAGAATTGCACATTGCGGGTGCTGGTGTGGCACGTGGTTATTGGAATCGACCTGAATTGACTGCTGAGAAATTCATTCAACATCAATTCAGCAATAAACCCAGTCAAATACTTTATAAAACAGGGGACAGAGCAAGATACCTATCGGGTGGTAGTATCGAATTTTTAGGGCGTTTGGATGATCAGGTGAAACTTCGAGGTTTCCGTATTGAATTGGGTGAAATAGAAGCCGAACTAAATCAACAGCCACAAATAGAAGATTCGGTGGTGATGGTGGTGACCGAACAAAATGGTCAGCAGAATCTAAGGGCATTTATTGTCACTGACATGGAGCTTGATATTAAGCAATGTCGCAGTGCTTTAGCCAAACAATTGCCTGACTACATGATTCCCAGTCATTATATGGCAATGTCACATTTTCCTTTAACCAATAATGGCAAAATCAACAAAAAAGTCTTGTTGCAATTGGACATTTCTCGATCAAGTAAAAAGCAAACTGCACCGAGAGATGAAACAGAATCAACTTTGGCTGATATTTTTATAAGTATTTTAGGCATTGATTCTGTTGATATTGACGATAATTTCTTTGAAATTGGAGGTCATTCATTACTGGCAACTCAAGTCATTTCGCAAATACGTCAACAATTTCAACGTGAAATAGCCTTAAGAACTTTGTTTGAACGTCCAACCATTGCTGCTCTGGCAGAAGCCATACAACATTCAGGTTTGGTCGAGTCATTGGGGACAATTGAAATTGTGTCAAGAGAGGCTGATTTGCCACTGTCTTTTGCTCAAGAGCGTCTGTGGTTTCTCGATCAATTGGCGGATGGACAAAGCCAGTTCTATCATATTCCAGGAGTGATCCATTTACAGGGAATCATTGATAAATCCATTTTAACGCAAACGTTTGCAACCATTGTTGAGCGACATGAAAGTTTACGCACGATATTTTCAACAGTGAATGAACAGCCTGTTCAACAAATATTAAATGCCTGTGACTGGCAGTTAAATTATCAAGATTTAACGGAATTATCGATTCAAGATGCTGAGCTAGAAACTCAAAAAATCATCAATAATGCTTTGCAAAAACCATTTGATTTGTCAAAAGATTATCCTTTTGTCGCCTTGTTGATTCAGCAGAGTGCACAACAGTATACCTTGTTGGTCAATATGCATCATATTATCTCTGATGGTTGGTCAATTTCCATTTTAACCCATGAAGTAGCGACTTTGTATGATGCTTTTCGTCAAGGTCGGCCCGATCCATTGCCCAATATTGCCATTCAATATGCGGATTATGCCAGTTGGCAGCGTCAATGGTTACAGGGTGAGTTGTTGAGTCAGCAGGAAGATTATTGGTTGGATAAACTGGCTGAAATTGACGTGCTGGAATTGCCTCTGGATTTGCCTCGTCCAACGGTTAAAAGTTATCAGGGAGCGAGTGTCAGTTTTAATATTGATGAGGTCATCAGTGAAAAACTGCGTCAATTAAGTCAGTCTCAAGGTTGTACTTTATTCATGACCTTGTTAACCGCTTTTTATATCTTATTGCATCGTTACAGTGGGCAGACTGATATTTGTGTGGGCACACCGATTGCAGGTCGAAACCGCAGTGAAATAGAATCATTGATTGGTTTTTTTATCAATA
>JABHHM010000457.1 GCA_018671575.1 Methylococcales bacterium
ACCCAATTACTTGAAAACATACAATCAGTACAGCGACAGCAAAATTTACCCATATCAGACAGTTTGATCACCAAATCAGGCACAAAAATTCATCTCGACATTGAAATGGAAACGGGCACTGGAAAAACGTATTGTTACATCAAAACAATGTTTGAGATGAACCAGCAATATGGCTGGAGCAAGTTCATCATCATTGTGCCCAGTATTGCCATTCGTGAAGGTATTTATAAATCATTCCAGATGACAGCAGAGCATTTTACTGAAAGCTATGGTCAGAAAGTCCGTTTTTTTATTTATAATTCCAAACGCTTGCATGAAATTGAAAACTTCTCATCCGATGTAGGTATTAATGTGATGATTATCAATATTCAGGCATTTAATGCACGGGGTAAGGATAATCGACGAATATACGATGAATTGGATGATTTTCAGAGCCGCAAACCCATTGATGTCATCAGTAGCAATCGCCCCATTTTAATTTTGGATGAACCGCAAAAGATGGAAGGCAAAGCAACAACGGAAGCGTTGCCCAAGTTTAAACCATTGATGATTTTGCGTTATTCTGCAACACACAAAACCAACCACAACAAAATACATTGTCTTGATGCATTGGATGCCTATAACCAGAAATTGGTTAAAAAGATAGCAGTGCGTGGAATAACCACTAAAGGGCTGGCTGGCACAAATGCTTATTTGTATCTGGAATCCATCGAAATCTCAAAAAAAGCCCCCGTTGCTCGCATTGACATGGAGGTAAAATACAAATCTGGAATAATCAAACGACAAGTCAAGCGTTTGGAAGCGGGACGTGATTTATATACTGAATCAGGTGAACTGGATCAATACAAAGGATTCACCGTCGCTCAGATTGACTACAATCAAGATACCGTAGAATTCACCAATGGTCATATGCTGATTTCTGGTGAAGCAAGGGGAGATATTTCTGAAGAAAATATTCGCCGCATACAAATCAGAGAAACAATTAAGAGCCATCTTGAAAAAGAAAAACAGTTATTTACACAAGGAATAAAAATACTCTCATTATTTTTTATCGACGAGGTTGTTAAATACAGAGACTATGAGCAAGCAGATGATAAAGGCGAATATGGTCGAATCTTCGAAGAAGAGTATGAACTGCTAAAAGATGAATGCCTTAATGAGTTGACGGATGAAAATAAAGACTATAAAAAATATCTGAATAACATTGATGTGATGAACACTCACAAAGGATATTTCTCAATTGATAAAAAAACAAAGCGTTTAACTGATCCTGCTTCAAAGATGGTCAAAAATGAAATCACGCTACAAAAAGTTGCAGTGTCTGATGATGTCAATGCCTATGACCTGATTCTGAAAGACAAAGAAAAATTACTGTCATTTGAAGAGCCAACTCGGTTTATTTTTTCTCATTCTGCACTACGAGAGGGATGGGATAATCCCAATGTCTTCGTAATGTGTATGTTGAAGCACAGTGATAATAAAGTTTCACGTCATCAGGAAGTGGGTCGAGGATTACGCCTGTCTGTTAATAAAGCTGGGGATCGGATGGATCACCCCGCAACGGTACATGATATTAATATACTGACGGTCGTAGCCAGTGAAAGCTATAAAGATTTTGTGACTACCCTGCAAAGTGAAATCAGTGCCTCTTTATCTGCCAGACCTAAGAAAGCAAATGAAGCCTATTTTACAGGTAAAATAATTAAAACAGAGGATGGAACACTAGAAATAACGCCAGCGATAGCAAAGCAAATCTATCGATACCTTTTGAAAAATGACTACACCGACGATGATGATAAAATCACCGATGAATATCATGATGCAAAGAATACAGGTGTGTTAGCGGATTTACCTGATGAGCTAAAAGAACATGAAGAACAGGTGTTTTCACTGATTAATGGTGTATTTAGCGATGCGCAATTGCCAGGAATAGGTGATGATAGAAAACCGAAAACCAATCCACTCAATGACAACTTTAAAAAGAAGGAATTTAAGGAATTATGGAAACGGATTAATCAAAAAGCTGTGTACCGTGTGGATTTTGACTCGGCAGAACTTGTTAAAAACTGTATTCAAGTGATCAATAAAGAACTTCATGTGACACCATTACAATACATTGTAACGGGTGGAATCCAGACCAATGATGTCACAGACGAGCAATTGAAAACTGGCGATGGTTTTGAAGTTAAGGAAACCACAACAGAATACGGTCAATCAGCCTACTCAAAGGTAAAATATGACCTTATTGGAAAGCTGGTCGAAAATGTTCATCTAACACGAAAAACACTGGCAGAAATATTAACAGGGATAGAATCATCTGTATTCGCACAATTTCAGAAAAATCCAGAACATTTTATTTCTGAAACAAGCCGATTAATCAACGAACAAAAAGCCACTATTATCATTGAAAGACTGAGTTATGATGCTGTTGATGATCAATATGATTCCAATATTTTTACCGCTGATCAAAGTAAACAGGATTTCACCAAAGCCAGTGAAAAGTTAAAAAATCACATTTATGATTATGCTATTACAGACTCTAAAGTAGAAA
>JABHHM010000458.1 GCA_018671575.1 Methylococcales bacterium
ATAAAAAAATCAATATTGATTCTTTACTTGAAAATAAAGCAGAAAAATATCAGGAGCAAGGCTACAGTAGTTTGTTTTTAGCCGTTAATGAAAATATAGTCGCCTTATTTGTTTTATTTGATCCTCTGAAGTCAGATGCAAAATCAACCATAAATACATTGAAAAAAATGGGTTTTAATATCTCATTGTTAAGTGGTGATCGATATTCCACTGTCCAGTCTGTTGCCATTCAGTTGGGCGGGCTAGAGGCTTTTGCAGAAGTATTGCCTCAGCAAAAATATCAGATCATTCAGCAGTTTCAACAATCACAAAAAACAGTGATTATGGTGGGTGATGGAATCAATGATGCTCCTGCTTTAATAATGGCCGATATTGGTATCGCCATCGGTTCAGGTACTGATATTTCAATAGAAAGTGCCGATATCGTATTAACTCATGATAAGCTGGAACAAATTATTCAAAGTATTGAACTTTCAAGGCAGTGTTTGCGAACCATTCATCAAAATATTATAATTTCAATATTGTACAATATTATAATGGTTCCACTGGCAATGATGGCATTTGTTACACCTTTGGTTGCAGCAATTACAATGCCGATTAGTTCATTGTTGGTCATTATGAATGCCTCAAGATTGAGAATTAAAAAGGGGAAAAACTGATGGATGTCATCTATGGATTAATACCTGGAATGTTGTTACTGGGTTTGTTGATGGTGGGTATTTTTTTCTGGGCATGCAAAACTGGGCAATATGATGATATGGATGGGGAAGCGAGTCGGATTTTACAGGATGATGACGATTAAAATTGTCTGAAACATAAAAGCCTTAAGCCCGATATCCCCGTATATAATCTGCCGTAATTTGATTTTTTGGTTGCTCAAAAATCTGTTCGGTTGCACCATATTCAATCAGTTCTCCGATACCATTGGTTGGCCAGAAAACTGCCGTTGAAGATGAGATCCTGCGAGCTTGAGCCAAATTATGTGTCACAATCAAAATGGTGTATTGTTTACTCAATCGTGTGATCAGGTTTTCAATGATATTGATTGATATTGGGTCAAGCGCACTACAAGGTTCATCCATCAGTAGTAATTCGGGTTGTAAGGCAATGGCTCGTGCAATGCACAAGCGTTGTTGTTGCCCCCCAGATAAGTGTAAAGCAGAGTCATTTAAACGGTCACTGACTTCATCATATAAACCAACGTCTTGTAAAACTTGTCGAGTAATTCTGTCGAGTTCTTTAGAGTCTTTGGTTCCATGTTCTTTTAAGGCGATTTGTATGTTTTTTTTAATCGACATGGGAAATGGATTGGGTTTTTGAAAGATGGTTCCAATCTTTTTTCTCAGCAGTATCAAATCAGACTTGGTATTCAATACGGGGTGTTGATTGAAGTAGATTTCACCAGAAAATTGTGTTTTTGGTGTGAGATCAATTAAACGGTTAATGCAGGATAAAAAACTACTTTTACCACAACCCGATGGACCAATAATGGCAGTGATAGAGTGTCTGGGAATCATCATGGAAATATTTTCGAGTATTTTTTTTGTATGATAGGTGATCGATAAATTTTTAATCTCTAAGTGGTTTTTGGATTCTGTCAGTGGCAATTTTGTTGCTTGATGGGGATGCTGTCTTGTAGTATTAGTCATTTTGAGCCGTCAAGTTATGGTTCCAGCGTTGAGTCAGCCAATTAATGCTTGAGTTAGTAATCAGCAGAATAATGATCATCAACAAGGCTGTTCCGTAGGCATTATTGCTCCCACCAGGAACATTCATCGTTAAATCATAGATATGTATTGATAATGCTCGTCCAGAATCCATCACACTGTCAGGCATTCGGTCAACGTAACCACTGGTAAAAATTAGGGCCGCTGTTTCAGCTGTCGCTCGTCCCAGTCCTAAAATAAAGCCAGCGGTTAGGGCTGGGATTGCACAAGGTAAATAGACCTGAAATAAAGTGGTGAATTTAGACAAAGCTAAAGCTTCGCTACCTTGTCGATGGGCTTTGGAAATTGACCGAAAAGTTTGTTCTGAAGTGAGTATTAGTATGGGTAAAATCATACAGGCAAGTGTTAAACCACCAGATAAAATAGAAAATCCCAGTCCCATCATCTTACAAAAAACAATGTTGCCAAATAATCCGTAAACAATGGATGGAATGCTGGCAAGAATATCCAGCGATCGTTTAATAATAATGCTGAAAAAATGGTTTTCAGGGATGAATTCTGCGATTAAAAAGGCAGTGGCAATCGCCAGAGGTAAAGTAGTCAAAGAGCAGATGAGTAAAATCAATACAGTGGATATCAAAATGGGAGCGATGCCTCCAGAACGTCCAGAGTCACTTGGGTTATCAAAAATAAATTCCCAGGATAACGCCTGAAAGCCATCACCGATAATACTGCTTAACATCCAGAAAAATAACAATGTCACCATGATGGCGGTCATCCAGAAAAAACTGGAGACAAAATGGCTTTGTTTTAATTTATAAGGTACGAGCATGATGATTTTTTTTAAAAAATTCATTAATAACAGTCAAGCAACTGATCGACAATAATAACATTAATCCTGTTACAAATAGTGAAGAACGGTGGATGTCAGTTGCGTAAGCCATTTCCAGAGCAATATTTGCGGTTAATGTGCGGGCAGGGTCTAATATGCTGTCAGGAATTTGGATGACATTGCCACACACCATCAAAACAACCATGGTTTCTCCAATGGCCCTGCCTGTCTGTAAAAAGACGCCTGATACAATGCCTGGTTTGGCTTGTGGCAGAATAATTTTGGTGATTACTGATATTTTAGAAAGGCCCAGTGCATAACCTCCATAGATAGTGCTGTGTGGCACGCAGATAAGAGCCGTTTCAGTTGCCAATGTGATAATCGGTAATGTCATCATTGAAAGTACAATGATGCCAGCCAGTACGCTTTGTCCTGGTGGTGCGATTTGGATAATGACTGGAACCAGTACAACCAATCCCCAAAAGCCATATATGACCGAAGGAATACCTGCGAGTAATTCGATGATCCGCCTGAAAAATATAGCAACAGGAGTTGGGGCGTAATAGTGTAAAAATATTGCGGAGGCAATACCAATAGGGGTTGTGATGATGACTGAGCCACCCGCAATGGCAAGTGTCCCTATCATAATGGGGTAGAGGTTGTATTGACCTTCCGTTGGATGCCAGGACGGGTCGCTTAGCCATTGGCTAAATTCGTTGGCTGATAACGCAGGTAAAGACTCAAGTATTAAAAAAAGAAAGATGAAACAAACCAGAGCAATGGTTGTTAAACTGCTTATGATTAATACAAAAACTAATACCTGATCACGAACCGATTTGGATAAAATATTGTGCCTTAATAAGGTCATGAACTTGTTTCGATTGTGTGAAATTGATGAATTTTTGTACTAGACCACTGGGTTTCTTTTTTGTTACAAGATTTAACGTTCGTGACAAAGGGTATGTGTGATTTTTTATGTTTTTTAAACTGGGTTGAATACCATTTAAACCCAGCATCTTGATGGGAGTGCCATGGTCAGAATGATATTGAGCTGTACCAATAGAGACATAACCTATGGCATCAGGGTTATTTGAAATGGTTTTAATGCCTTGTTCGTTGTCTCCAATGATGATGTGAGCTTTAATTTCACTGGGTTTTAATTGGGTGTATTTTAGGAATAATTCTAGGGTAGATCGCCCGTCCGCTTTGTTAACCACCGTAATGACTTTATTTGAATCACCAGACTTTGTCCATTGCGTTATTTTTCCTGTGTATATTTTAAGCAGTGTGTTTCGGTCAATTTTTTCGACAGGATTGCTTTTGTGGGTGATGATGCAAATTCCATCTTGCGCGATAGGAAAGCCAAATAAGTCATGCTCACTGGTTTTTAATGATCGACTTATCATTCCTATATCTGAAGCACCATCTTTAACATCGGAAATGCCTCGTGATGAACCACCCGTTTGAACATCAATACGGGTATTAGGGTGCAGTTGTTCATATCTTTTGGCAATTTCACTGATTAATGGTGCTAAGGTGCTGGAACCCGTAATCACTAAATGTTCTTTGGCTGTGCCTGATTGACCACATGCGGTGATAAATAAGGTAGAAATTAATAAGGTTAAGAGTCGATTAAGTCGCATATTTTATTGTGCCTTAAGATTTAGATGGAAAAGAAAGCGTGCAACAACCCAGATTAATTTCTTCTGATTCATTGTTGGAAAGTGGGTGAGTAATTTGGTACAGCATCGCTTTGCCATCTCGCTGGCATTTTACCAGTCCTGCCTGTTTTAAAATTTTTAGATGATGAGAC
>JABHHM010000291.1 GCA_018671575.1 Methylococcales bacterium
TATCTTGTGAATCATATTCCACTCCTTCAAAACCATTCCTCCACTTAAATTGAGGAATGTTACGGGTTATTAACCCAAAAATTAATAAAGGGGGGCAATTTTATTGTCCGAAGAGGGGTCAGTTTAAATGACCATTAACAATAAAAGTAGTGAAAGAACAAAAAAATCATATACAAAAACCCTAAAAATGGTTTTAGGCTAATATTTTCAAAATGTCATTCCTTAAACACTAAATTGAGTAAATGGTTTGTTATTTTTGTAGTCAGTGCTTTTAATAATGATGAAGATTGTTTTGTTGAACTAGATCCAGTCCTGATCGAACAGTGCTAGATAAAAAACATATGGGCAATTCAATCAGATTCGTTTACCGTGACGTAGTCAAAGAAGAATCTGGCACTATGATTGAAAATCAAAATTCTGAAAAAGAAATTGGCCGATATATTTCTGTTATTGCAAAGAACTGTTTTTTGAAGAAATGTTTGTGAGACATTGATGATTTGACGGTAATGAGAAAAATTCTAAAGTATTATAGGTATTTCAGAAATAAGGAGACACGGGACTTTTTATCTAGATATAAGGTTAGCTTGCCGATGCAGATTGGTTGCTTTCCATATTTTCGTGTTTTATGTTCTTCAAAGCCAGTAAAATGTTACTCAAAAAGGTAATGTGACAATGAAAGGGTGTTGCAATAATTATAAAAAACCTACTATAAACAACGACTTACAGAAAAGATTATTTATATGTAACTACTTGTTTTAATTAAAGAAACTGAGATTGTTGCAACACCCTTAATGAGTAATTCAGATCAATAAAAAACTTCTGAATAAAACAAAAATTGATCAAATGATCTTAGCGGTTGATAATGAACGTTTGTGAAATATTTTAAGATTTTTCTATTCATCGCTACTATCAACTGACATCATACCCGATTCAAATAGGATACTTATGCCCGCTGATATAGATGGTGAATACAATGAAGAAAGAATGCTAATCCAGCATTTTGTACCTACGGTATGGAAATTCGATAATTTACTTGATTCGACTATGACAGAAGCAGATATGGATCAGATGGATAATTATTGCTTATGTTTTACAATCATTATTGAGCTTTTTTACTACATCAAAATAAATCTAGGTGGCAATCGATCCCTTGAAAAAATTAAATATATGGTGGAACATCAGATGATATGCGAATCCTTAGCTGATTATTATCATGAGATATATCACAGTTTTAAACATTTCTCAGCTGACGAGCTCCATGACATTAAACAAATCAGCAGCGAATTTCATCAATACCTGGTGAAATATCCCACTAAAGAAGAATATTTCAGAAAAATATGCCGACCACAATTGAAAGAAACGTATATCAACCGCTGTCCAAAATGCCAAAAAATAGTTCGTACTCAAAGTGCCAAACAATGCTGCTGGTGTTTTCATGATTGGCATTCTTATGATATTTCTGATTAGCAAAAGAGATATAAAAATCTCATGACACTCGAAGAGTTATTACAAATTAGTATGGATCAGGTTCCAAATGACGAATCATTCATTGAGTCACTGCTTCAGCAAGTACAAGCAAAGCTGGACGCTATCGACTCCTTCGATCCTTCCACTGAACCGCTTGAAAAAAAACTGCTGAAACTTAAATTCCAGCTTATTTATAAGATAGTGATCATCCGTGGCGATTTTGACTATGATCTGATTGTTATGCATGAGATTAAAAAAGTTCATCATTTCTCGGCAGATCAGCTTAAATCAGCACTCTTTGAGATTAATGAAGTCTTACTGTTTGCAAAAAAAACGCCACTCAACATCGAAAATCTTGCGGGTAAGATTAAAAATATCAAAAAGACGAGGAAACTATTCAAGAAAATGCTCAAAACCAAAATCGGCCTCTGGCATTATTTTCGTTATTTATTCAGGCGATGATGGTTCATCAAACATCACTTTCATAACACCTAGGCAGATCAACATCCTATTCATCATTAGTATATCTGGTGAGAGATGTTCGGATTGAGAAAATTGTAGGTGGGTATGAGATTAGCTGGACGTATTTTGATAGAAATAAGGAATGTGATATTTGGAGTGAGTAATTTTTGATGAGAATAATGCGTTATTAAAATCAATTACTGGGCAGGCAGAAATGGAGTTGATTTATGAGGAGGATAATTTAGAAATTGTTGAGATTTTTTCTGACATCTCTGGATTAATATCACAAAAAGTTACTGCGTCAATATAATCTTAATCTGGGTGGTCATTCACTCTTAGCAACCCAATTAATCTCTCAGGTCAGAAAACAATTTGAGATTGAGTTACCTGTCAGATCGTTGTTTGAAGTTGATTCATTACAATCCTTTGCCACGGTGATAGATGACTTAATACAAA
>JABHHM010000459.1 GCA_018671575.1 Methylococcales bacterium
AAAATCCTGCGCAATTTGGACATTTATTTATTTCGCTTCCCCTAACCGTTATACGGGTTTGATTTTGGGTTGAAAAATATTTTTATTATTTTTAATTAAAGAAATCTGGAAGGTGACCGTTAAGCACTTCATAGCATATGACATAATAGCCCTTCTAAGTGATGGGCTTTTTTTTCGTCTAAAGAATAAATTCAAGAGCCTTTAAAAAGACTCTTGAGGTAAGGCAACTCACAATAAATAAACTACCCATCTTATTTGCACGTTGCCATAAGATTTGAAAAATTTCATCTAATTTTTTATCCGTCGTCTTTGCCACAAAAATAGTTGTGTAGAATGGCTACGCGCCTATTTTTTTGACAAAAAAGATGAACAAAATTTCTGCACAATATGGGTAGTTTATTTATTGCACGTTACCTAACGGAAAATATTAAAGAATATGAACATCGTCTTAAAATAGCATATATAATTAAGGATAAAGTAACCGATTAGTGTCTTTCAAAAGGCTATAGTGGTGGTCGTAATATAGTTGCTTGCTTACCTAGGAGGCTATCCGAAAACGCATCTTTCCGCCAGAACTACGTTAAAATTCGGCTCAAAATGCTCATTTACACCAGTAAACTGTGCTTTTTCGCCAAATTTTTCCTTGTTCTGACGAAAATCTACATTTTCGGACAGCCTCCTAGGCTGTGGTGGATATGAAAACCAAGATGCTGTAATTAAACGCTCCAAAAGTATTGGTTGACCAAATTCAGATTTATAATGTCAAAAGATGAAGTCTCTTTTGGTAGAAAAAAGATATTAGTTATTTATCTGAACCGCAGATGAGCTCAGGCAGACACTGATTATGTTCAATGGATGTCAGTGTTTTCATTCGTGGTTCTAAAATATTTTATTATTTTGCCCGCAGGGCATCATGCTCTAGGAAATGGATGAAGATGAAGATGAAGATGAAGATCTATTTAATGTTACTTATCAATCTTTGTGGATTGATGCTTTTTAGTGTCCAAGTTGAAGCCGCCAGAGGTATACAGATTATTGGTAAAACCGATAAAGTCATTAATACACCCGTGATTAATGGTAAGTATCGTGCACTAATCATTGGTAACAATGAATATCAGGATGCGGAAAAATTGTGGTCGCCACTTAAAACCGCAGTGGCTGATGCTGAATCTGTTGCAGACACATTAAAAAAATATTACGGTTTTCATGATATTACATTGTTGCTGAATGGCAAACGTCGGGATATCATCAAGTCAATTAATAATATTGTTAAAAGTTCAAATAGCAGTGACAGTGTACTGATTTTTTATGCGGGTCATGGTTATCTCAATCAAAAAACCAATGAAGGTTATTGGATTCCTATTGATGCTGAGGGTAAAGATGACAGTACCTATATCCGCAATTCAACCATTAAAAGTAAATTGGCCGTTTTATCGGATAAAGCACGGCATGTTTTACTGATTTCTGATTCCTGTTTTAGTGGTGCATTATTAAGGCAAGCCAATCGTGGCATTAATCTGGATGATAAAAATAAGCAATATATTGAAAAAGTCTCGAAGAAAAAAAGTGTTCAGGTGCTTGCTGCAGGTGGTTTAGAATTTGTGGATGATGACTATAAAAGTTCCAAACATTCGCCTTTTACCTATTATTTTTTAAGTCAATTGAATCACAATAATCAACAATATTTTACTGCAACTGAATTGTCAGGTGAAGTTAAACGATCGGTTGCCACCAATGTCAGTCAAATTCCTGAAAATGGGGTGTTGTATGGTGCAGGACATGATGGTGGTGAATTTGTTTTTAAAATGGTGAATTTTAATAAAAAAATAATTCCAAATGTCAGTAAACAGCCTAAAAATTCCCAATCTGATTCAGGAAAATTGGTGCTGTCAAGTTCTCCCAATCAGGCTAAATGGTATTTAGATGGTGATTATATGGGAAAAACACCTGATCAAATGGATGATATTAAGATAGGCAAGCATTTGGTTGAAGTGAGAAAAAAAGGTTTTAACGTTTATCAAGAATCTATTCGTATACGCCACAATAAAACCATTACCTTATCGGCTTTATTAGAGAAAACAGCACAGTCTTCTATTAATGCGACGTTAATTATGCCTCCTGTCCAAAGTTCTCCTGCGTTAGTTGTGGCACAAAAAATGAAATTGAAAAATCGACCCGCTGGAAAATATGTACTAAATATTGATGCCTATCCCCATCAGGCAAAAATAAGAATTCTCAATATAAAGCCAGTTTATAAAGAAAATCTATTTTTATACCCAGGGCGGTATCATGTGGAAGTGAGTTTGCCTGGTTATGTTAAATGGAAAAAGTGGATTTATTTACTTGAATTTGATAAATCAGTCAGTGTGGAATTAAAAAAACATAAAATAGTCAAACGTGTCACTGAGCGGCATGAACCTATTAAAAAACATAAAATAACCAAAGTTTGGAAAAACTCAGCAACAGGTTTGTCATTTGTAAAAATACCTGGAGGTTGTTTTAAAATGGGTAGTAATCGTCAGGAGTTTGGACGACGTAAAGATGAAAAATTGCATAAAGTCTGTGTTAAATCATTTTATATGGGACAATTTGAAGTAACTAACAAACAATATCAGTTATTCAAACCAAACCATGATAGTGGTTTTTTTAATCCTAAAACCACCGCACTGGTTGATTTTCAACGACGAGGTAAATTTAAGAAAATGTTTAGATATGCCAAACAGGTTGGAGAAGACTTAATCAGTAACAGAACGCCTGATAAGAGTTTTGATTTAAATAAACCCAATCAGCCTGTGGTCAATATTAGCATGAAAAATGTGGCTGATTATCTTCATTGGTTACGAGAAAAAACGGGTAAAAAAGTACGCATTCCAACAGAAGCAGAATGGGAATATGCTGCCAGAGCCAATGATCGAGCAATTTGGTATTGGGGAAATAATAAAAAAAATAATTGTACTTATGCCAATGTTTACGACCAGACTGCCGAACAGCAACTCGCTATTAATTTAGCGGTGAGTCCTTGTCGTGATAATTATGTTGTTTCTGCTCCAGTAGGACGGTTTAAACCCAATGATTTTGGTTTATACGATATGATTGGAAATGTTTTTGAAATGACTTGTTCCATTTATCGCTTTGCTTATCAAGGCAATGAAATGAAATGTGTTCGGTCACGTATGCCACACGTTGTTCGTGGTGGAAGTTGGGATAGGCCTCCTATGGCAACTCGAATCGCTAAAAGAGCGCTCGTTGATACAAAGACGGAGTCTTATAATTTAGGCCTGCGTTTGGTTGTTACTGAGTAATAATGAAAATTTTACTCGTCAATACCTAAATATTTCCAGATCCTGTGCTTCCATTGGGTTTAAGCTGTTTACTTTGACTTGGGATGGTCAAATGTTAGATTATCAACCCGTAGTAGGTATTAAGTAACACGCAATAAATAAGTTTAATTTTAAGGATAGCAACAACAAAATTCTGGTCAGTAAAAAATTGACCATCAACAAAATGTCATGATTGAAATCAAATGCCAAAATCAAATTCTGTGGGAAGGAAAAATAGAATTTAATAATTTGGAAAGAGGTTATCAAATGATGATAGAGACAATAGAGTTTTGGGAAAAAGTTTGGGAGGGGTAATTGGCATATTTCGTGACCGTTACTTAAAATATTTGTATTGTAAAATAAAAAAAGTTAACTAGTATTTATTT
>JABHHM010000484.1 GCA_018671575.1 Methylococcales bacterium
CCCACTCAGGTGCTTGTTTTCGGACAGCCTCCTAGGTTATTAAGTGCATCAGGATAATCTGGTTTCAGTAATAACGCCTGATTAACCCAGTGCTCTGAAGCCTCTAAATCACCTTTGTTCTTGAATAGTGTTGCTAGGTTATTACAGGGTTCAGGCAATTCTGGTCTTGCTGTAATCAGTTTTTTATATAAATATTCTGCCTGATCGAATTTGCCACTTTGCTGGTATGCAAACGCTTGACTAAACACTTCTTGCAGTGTCATTACCTTGGTTTTCAACAAATACACCTTGCTCTTTCATAATGTTATTATTTCTAAAAAAACTTTAGTCCTGCCACAACCTATGCACTTTTAGTGTATAAGTAGGCAACCAAAATTATGGCTATCTACTTATGCGGTTGGGTAGGGTGCAATACAAAATCGTTCAAAATTAGAATTCATGATAAATTAGCTTCAAATTATGCAAAATTAGTACGAGATTCCGCATTTTTTAACCAATTTTCGTTAAAAATACAGGTTTCAAATGCCCCAATTGAGTTTTGAACGATTTTGTATTGCACCCGTTGGGTATTGACAATGAAGATCATTTTCTACTGTGGTTTTAGATGAAAAGCAAATGATTTTGCTTAAATGTAGGATGATTTTGGTATAAATTATGAAAAAGTTTGAATAATCATGCTGTTATGCATACTTAGGGACGATTCAAAATTAACCTTTACATTTACTTGATCTTTTGCCCACAGGCTTCGTTACTCAAACAGTTGCATAGTTCGACTATGCGCCTGTTTTCACGCCTTGCCTGTGAACAAAATATCTTCGCAAATTGTAAAGGTTAATTTTGAATCGTTCCTTACCAGAGGTTCACCGATAATGAAGTGGCTTTTACTTCCAGATTGTTCAGGTTTGGATAAAATTTACATAAAAATTGATTTTTTTGAAATTTAAATGACAGGTTTTTAACAAAATCGAGTAAATTTTTTAAAAAATGGCTCAAGTTTCACAATAATGGTGTTGCGTACAGGCGGACATGACAGCGCGTAATAAATGTCTGGCTTACTTGTCTTTTGGTTAGAATTATTGACACATATAAATATGTTCATTTTTATTTGACCCATCATATAGTCACAACTAATCTTTAATTGGGGAAATTAGATTTCCTCAAAGAACATTCTATTGCCTGCTATTTCAGTGGAACAATTTGACAATAATAAAACCTTTGGACTCTTAAAAAATGAGTGAAGAATTTGATGAGTTAGACGAAACCAGTTCGTCTGTTAATGATCGAAATAAACTGTTGGATGCATTGACTGATGACAATTTGGACAGTGATGAGCCAGAATATTATGATTTATCCTATGCTCAGGAACGTCTCTGGTTTTTAGATCAGTTTGATCCAGGCAGTGCGGCCTACAATATGCCTGCCGCAGTTCGTCTAAAAGGTTCATTAAATGTTTCTGCATTACAAGATGCTATTTTTGAAGTATTGGACAGGCATGAAGCTTTGCGTTGTTGCTTTGCCAATGATGAGGGGCATGCTGTTCAATTTGTCATTGAAATTGAAGATGTTGATTTACCTGTTATAGATTTGTCAGTATTAAATGATCAAGAACAATCAGCTAAAATTAACGAATTGGCGATTGCTGAAAGTCAAAAATCATTCAGTTTGGAAAATGATTTATTATTAAGAACCACTTTAATACATCAAAATGAAACCGAACATGTTTTACTGATTACCATGCATCATATTGTGTCAGATGGTTGGTCGTTGAGTATACTGGTGCGTGAATTAAGTCATCTTTATGATGCTTTTTCTCAAGATAAAGACTCCCCATTACCCGAATTACCCATTCAATACATTGATTTTGCCGAATGGCAGCGTGAATGGTTGGATGAAGGGACGATGGAAAAACAACAGGCGTATTGGACCAAACAACTGGACAATGTGCCTGTGTTATCGTTAAGCACTGATTACACTCGTCCCACCGTTTTAACTTCAACGGGTGAGCGTTTTCCTGTCCATATCCCAAAACAAACGGTCGATGCGTTAAATAGTTTGTCTCAAAAACAGGGGGCAACTTTGTTCATGACTTTGTTGTCTGCTTTCAAATTAATGCTGTATCGCTACACGGGGCAACAGGATATTTGTGTTGGTACCCCCATTGCCAATCGTAATCAAGTTGATGTTGAAGGGTTGATTGGTTTTTTTGTCA
>JABHHM010000464.1 GCA_018671575.1 Methylococcales bacterium
AAAAATCCTGCGCAATATGGGTAGTTTATTTATTGCGTGTTACCTAAGGTTTATCGAATCTTTTGCGTTAGTGCGAGTAAATGTAATGGTTAATTTTGAATCGCCCTTATTTAGTCGCTGGAGTTGTAATACCATTGGGTTCTTTAAATAGTATCTTTTCAGCTCCTGAGCTATTTTTTGAGCCGTCTTGTTGTGTGGTATTGCTAGTACCATAGTGGTAGGGTGAATTTTGTTGAGGCTGTTTCTGTGTAGGGTTGCCAGGGTTATTCTTTATTGGCTGTTGATATGCGGGGTTATTTTGATAATTGCCAGGAGCTTGATACTGTGGAGAAGGATAATAGCCGCGGTAATTATTTGAATTTTGATAAGGGTTTCGATAAGGAGAGCCATATGGGTGTCCATAATTCCCGTAATTCCCATAATTTCTTGGTCCAGGGCGTCCATTCCTGCCTCTGTTATTGCCGAAAGGTCCCCAGTTATCCATATTAGGCATGGTGTTTCCATTGGGGATCATGTTTCGCATCTTATTGCCACCAGGCACAAATACCAAGGGTACTCGAGCAGCATTAGGAGACTGACGAGCTAATTTAGGCATCTGTCGTGCAATGTCTGGAGGTAATTGCATCATACCAAAAGGACTCATTTCAACCGATATGGCGACATTTGAAAAAAAACTTCCTAAGCACAAAGTGCTTGCTATGATCAATTTTTGATGATTCATTTTTCTAACTCCTAAATTTATTATTGTTAATTTAGAGACGATTCAAATTTAAAAGTTTATTTTAGAATCGTTCCTTATCGTTCGTATCAGTCAATGATTGAGTTTGAATAATTTCGCTGTCAAAAAATGGGTTATAATATTGCTGATGCCTCATTATTAAGCGTAGCAGAAATATATAAGGTAACACGCAATAAATAAACTACCCTCATTACGCACAAAAATTCAACAGATTTATTTTGGCCAATGATGTTTTTTCATGGCAGCAAATGCAGGTAAATTCCATGGTCTGATTGCCAATAGGAAGCCAAAATTTCTACGCTTTTCCAGCGGTAGTGAAGCATCTTGTTGATGCAGTTCGGAAAATTCATTCGCAAGATGAGCAATCTTCTGTTGTAAAATATGAACAGAAGATTCACCTAATAACCCAAATAAAAATTTACGTTTTTCTGTGGATGCATTGAAGTGTGATTGTAAAAACTGTGACTGAATCTGGGTTTCAAAATAGCGTTCAATGGGGCCGTTTTTAAGCCAGCTGAAACCATCATCGATACGTAATTTAATTCTGTTTTTGGGTAGCAGATCAATGATTTTTAATTTATCCAGTTTTGCCAAATAGCGAATGCATTCAGTTTGGCTAATCTCATAGTGTTGAATGATGTCAGCAAAACAGTGTTGATTTCTCACGCAAACGGCAACCAACAGTAATTTTTCATCAGCAACCAATTCAATTTCCTGTTCTTCGGTTAATTGCGAGATACGTTGCCGTGATGCTTCATAGAGCTGAAATAAATCAGATAATTCCATATCCATTAATTGGCAAATCGTTTCCAGTCGTTCCAGGCTAAATCGTCGGCTGGCAAACAGACGTTTAATATTGGCTTCGCTCATTTCCAGTTGTTTTGCGATGTCAGCATAAGTCATTTGATGATCTTTCAGGGATTTTTTTAGCACTTTAATGAGTGCGGTGGTTTGAGTCATGGATTAGTGCAACTTAAGTTGGTTTTAGGGAAATTAGAAAAAGTATTATAAAAGTATACTCTATGTATTGAATATATCGACATATATTGTATTGGTATATTTTATGATTAATTTATTCCAGAATGGTCAGCAGTAGGGTGTTCCCTTGCTTTTATTTTAATGCTAAGGGACGATTTAAAAATAACCTTTACAATTTGCGAAGAGATTTTGTTCACAGGCAAGGCACGAAAACAAGCGCATAGTCGAACTATGCAACTGTTTGAGTAACGAAGCTTGTGGGCAAAAATTGAGTAAATGTAAAGGTTAATTTTGAATCGTCCCTAAGGGACGGGGCGTTATTTCGTGCTCGTTCCTAATCAAACTTAAGGAATGAATCATGAAACAGATGCTCAAGTGGATCAAACAACGGTCACTCACCCGTGCGACAATACTGTTGCTGAATATGTCATTATGTAGTTATGGTTTCGCTGCGGGTTTACTTACTCCAGCCAATGGTCAATTACCATCTCTCAAAATAAAACAGCATGATGTCAATGTCACGATTGAGGCTGGTTATGCGATGACTGAAATAACCCAGATTTTTCATAATCCTCATGCTCAGGACTTGAATGCACTTTACTCTTTTCCTATACCTGAAAAAGCTGCCGTTGCTGAATTTACTCTATGGATTGATGGTCATCCAGTAACTGGTGAAGTACTGGAAAAACAAAAGGCTCAACAAATCCACGCAAAGGAAAAGTCAGCAGGTCGAGAGACAGGTTTAACCGAAAAAAACTCTCATAAAATATTTGAAATCCATGTTAGCCCTGTTCGTGCTGGGCAAGACACAAAAATTCGTCTGGTTTATTTGCAACCTGCACACATGGACAGTGGTATCGGTCGTTATCTGTATCCTTTGGAAGAAGGTGGTACTGATGAGCAAGAATTGGCATTTTGGACGACAACAACAGAGGTCACTACCGCATTTTCATTTAAATTGATATTAAAATCAGAATATCCCATTGAAGCGGTTCGAATACCCAATCACCCAGGAGTGACTGCCCATCAAAACGCAGAAAATGATTGGATTGTCGAAATGCACAAACAGCAGGTTGATTCACAAGAGGGAAAAGCAATTGCTAATTCAACTCAAGTTTTTTCTTTAGACAAAGACATACTGGTGTACTGGCGCCATCAAGCAGGATTGCCTGGTAGTGTCGATATGGTGACTTATAAATTGGAGAATAAAAATCGCGGTACTTTTATGCTGACTTTCACGCCAGGTGATGATCTCAAAAAACTCACTCATGGTAGTGATTGGATATTTGTTTTAGATATCTCAGGTTCGATGTCGACTAAGTATGCGACATTAGCTGATGCAATACAACGTGCACTAGGTAAAATGCGGGCTGATGATCGTTTTAAAATCATTTTATTCAATGATCGTGCACAGGATTTAACATCAGGATATGTGACGGCAACAGCAGAAAATATTCGTCATTACAGTCAAGCGGTGGCGCAAGTTAAAACGGGTCATGGAACTAATCTCTATCGAGGCATTGCGAGTGCTTTAAAGCATTTGGATGCTGATCGAACAAGTGCCATTGTATTGGTGACTGATGGCGTTGCTAATATCGGTGAAGTACGTCAACGTCAATTTATCCAGCTATTAAATAAAAAGGATATTAGACTATTTACTTTTATTATGGGTAACGGAGCTAACAAGCCTTTGCTTGAAGCCATGACCAATGCTTCCAATGGCTTTGCCATGAGTATTTCTAACAGTGACGACATCGTTGGTAAAATTTTGCAAGCAAGTAGCAAAGTGACGCATCAAAATCTTCATGATGTGAAAATATCTATTAATGGTATTAAAACGGCTAATTTAACACCAAATAATCTGGGAAGTTTGTATCGAGGTCAACAATTGATTGTATTTGGACATTATTTTGGTAGTGGCGATGCAAGTGTTCAACTGACGGGCAAACTGGCAGGTCATGAAAAGTCTTACCAGACACAAATTAATTTCCCACACAGTGATATTCGCCATCCTGAAATTGAACGTTTATGGGCTTATGCGAATATTGAAGATAAAAACAGACAGATCGAATCATTCGGTGAAAAATCAGAGCTTAAACAAGCGATTATTGATTTGGCGATTGAATATGGTTTGGTCACTGATTATACCTCAATGATCGTTGTGCGAGATGAGTTATTTGACCACTACGGTATCAAACGAAATAATAAATCCCGTTTAAATAAAGAACATATGGCGCAAAAGCAACGTGCCAGTCAACCTAAACCAAGCTATCGGGTGGATCAACATAAACCTATGTTTAAATCGCCACGGGCTGGTTTGTCGGGCGGTGGCGGTGGTTCAATGGATATCAGTTTTTTGGTGATGTTAATTGCCATGCTATTACTTGGAAAGGTCAAGGTGAGTTCAAGACAGATTATTAAAACTCCATCATAAATTTACTTTTAAGTAATGTAATGAGGCCTATTTCAATTTAATGTAACACTTAAACTCGATAACGTTCTTCTTTGTATTTTTTGTGACTTTGTGTGATGAAAAATAAGTTGTGACACAAAGATGCAAAAAATACAAAGTTGAATGTTAGGGGGGCGTGAGATAACATCATTTAAGATTAATTATTTTTTGTATGCTTTCCTATTAATAATACCACAATTTTGCTACTTTATATTTTAGACATATTTGATTTATTCAACACAACCTTTTTAAATACCATATGAAGCAATTTAAAATATTAATTTATTACTCGTGTCTATTTGTTTTAGTATCTTGTGGTAATTATAAAAACACTTCTACTCTTTCAATGCATGAAAGGCAAAAGTTAGAGTCATCCCCGCCCACCTATACTTATTTAAAAGACGAAGTCTTTCAAATTTGCAGGTATTGTCATACGGGACGTCGCCCTTATCTGTTCAATTATCAGGATATTCAAGCGGTCGTTGTGCCAGGAAAACCCGAAGAAAGTAAGCTTTTTGAAATGGTATCATCAGGAAGGATGCCTAAAGGAGGCAGGCTTTCCAATAAAAAGATCTGGGCAATCTATTATTGGATAAAGAATGGCGCAAAAAATGATTAAGAAGAAAAAGTGAGAGTGAATGTTAATAATTTTAAAGTATCGGAAAAACAAAGTTTTTTAATAATTGGTGTTTTTTATTTTCACCGTGAAGTGCATGAAGATATTGAAGTTTTTTCTTCATTGTCTTCATGTGCTTCATGGTAAAAAATATACCATTCGCAGAATATTTGCCCGTTAGGGCATCATGTTCAAGCTAATTATTAATCAGACTTCTTGTAAGGGGTGATTCAAAATTAACCTTGATATTTGCTCGACCTTTTGCCTACAGGCTTCGTTACTCAAACAGTTGCATAGTTCGACTATGCACCTGTTTTCGTGCCTTGCCTGTGAACAAAATTTCTTCGCAAATTGTAAAGGTTATTTTTGAATCGTCCCTAACTGGTATTTCGATACTTGAGAAAATCCTCGAAAATAGAAAAGCCATTTATACTCGTTCAAAAACCGTTGCAATGCCTTGACCTAAACCAATACACATGGTTGCCAATCCAAGATTAAAGTCACGATTTTCCATAACATGTAACAAAGTTCCTGAAATTCTAGCGCCTGAACAACCAAGAGGGTGACCCAACGCAATGGCTCCACCATTTAGATTAACTTTTTCTTCCATGGTATCACGTAGCCCCAAATCATTGAGGACGGGTAGTGATTGTGCGGCAAAGGCTTCATTGAGTTCAACGTAGTCAATGTCTTGAATACTGAGACCTGCTTTTTTCAAGGCTTTTTTAGTGGCAGGCACAGGACCATAACCCATGATAGAGGGATCAACGCCAGCCACCGCCATGCTGCGAATTTTTGCCATGGGCTTAACTCCCAATGATTTGGCTTTATCAGCAGACATCATTAAAATAGCTGATGCACCATCAGAAATGGCCGATGAATTACCTGCGGTAACACTGCCATTTTTGGGGTTAAAAACGGTTGGTAAAGTTGCGAGAGTATCCATGTTGGTGTCGGGACGAATGACTTCGTCGTAGTCAAATTGGCGTAATACACCTTGACTGTCATGGCCTTCGATGGCAATGATTTCATTTTCAAATCGTCCATCAGTTGAGGCTTTATGTGCATTCTGATGGGAGCGCATGGCAAAGCCATCTTGCTCTTCTCTGGTGATTTTGTGCATCATTGCCAAATATTCAGCGGTGACGCCCATCATCATGGAGGCTTTGGCAAAATATTTGGAATTTTGAGGGTTGTAATCGAAGCCATGTGTCATGGCGACATGCCCCATGTGTTCTACACCGCCACAAACATAAACATCACCCATGCCTGTCATGATTGACATGGCTGCAGTGTGAATGGCGCTCATGGATGAACCACAGAGTCGATTTACCGTTTGGGCACTGGCGGTATGAGGGATTTGGGTCATGAGGGAGATGAAACGAGCAACATTGAATCCTTGTTCCAGTGTTTGTTGTACACATCCCCAAATGACTTCTTCAACTTCTTTGGGATCCACTTTGTCATTGCGCTCAAATAAGGCATCAATGAGTTGGGATGACAGGTTCTCTGCTCGAATATTTCTGAAAATACCACCTTTTGATCGACCCATGGGAGTTCTGACTGCATCTACTATAACAACTTCTTGCATGATTTTTACCTTGAGTTTATGAGTGGAAATTTTTGTTTTGTTCTGCCATTTGCTTCATGCTATCGGTGCAGTGGTAGAGTTTGCCTAAATGTTCATATTTTTTGGCTCGTTGACAAATTTCTGCAATACCCATGCTATCGACATATCTGAATATTCCACCTAAAAATGGAGGAAACCCAATGCCGTAGACCAATGCCATATCTAACATAGTGGCAGAGTCAACAATGTTGTCTTCCAGGCAACGAGCGCTTTCAATAATCATCGGCAACATCATTCGGTCAATAATTTCATCAGTTGCCATTTTGTCACTTGATAATGGGGCAAGGTAGTCATAAACACTGGGGTCTTGTTGTTTTTTAGGTTTGCCTTTTTTGTCGAGTGTATATTGATAAAATCCCACATTGTTTTTCTGGCCCAGACGTTTATTTTCATAAAAAACAGCAATGGCTGAATTGTCATCATATTTCATTCTGTCAGGATAGGCATTTGCCATGACTTCACTGCCATGATGACAGGTATCAATACCCACCACGTCGAGTAAATAGGCAGGTCCCATCGGCCAACCAAAACGTTCCATGGTTTTATCAATTAGTTTGAAGTCGATGCCTTCGTTCAACAGTTTGACAAATCCACCAAAATAGGGAAATAACACCCTATTCACTAAAAATCCAGGGCAATCGTTAACTACGATGGGACTTTTTCCCATGCCAACGGCATAATTAACCACTTTGGCAATGGTTTCGTCACTGGTTTTTTCCCCTCGAATGATTTCGACCAACGGCATACGGTGAACAGGGTTGAAAAAATGCATCCCACAAAAATTTGCTGGGCGTTGTAAAACCGTGGCTAAGTCGGTAATTGAAATGGTGGAGGTATTGGACGCGATGACTGTATTTTCATTGACGGTATTTTCAATGTCTTTTAATACGGATTTTTTAACGTCAGGGTTTTCTACAACAGCTTCAACAATCACTTCTGCATCTGTCAGTTCTTGATAATTTAAAGTCGGGCGAATTCTATCAAGCACTTGAATCATTTGCTTATTATCCATTCGACCCAATGAAATCAATTTGTTCAGTAATTTTCCCGCTTCACTGAAGCCTAAACTCAGTGCTTCTTCATTGATATCTTTCATGCGGATATTAATGCCTTTAGAAGCAGACTGGTAGGCAATACCGCCACCCATTATTCCTGCCCCTAAAACGGCCGTTGATTTAACGGGGGCTAAATTCTGTGTGAGTGATTTGGCTGTTTTTTTAATTGCCTGATCACCCAAGAAAATGTTGACCAGTGATGCGGCAACGGGTGTTTTGGCAATTTTAACAAAAGTTTGTTGTTCTATTTTGAGGGCTTCATCTCTGTTCAAAGAGGCGCATTGTTGCATCACATCAATGGCTGCAATGGGGGCAGGGTAGTGTGGCCCTGCTTGTGCGCCCACAAAAGCTTTGGCACCTTCAAACACCATGCTGGCTTCAATGGGGTTTAATTTCAGTGGTTGTCGTTTGATGTCACGACGACTTTGCCAGTCCAATTTACCTTCAATGGCTTGATTCAGCATATCCAGTGAAGATTGACGTAAATCGTCGGGAGAAGTGATGGCATCTACGACACCCATGGTAAAGGCATCTTTTGCATTGTATTGTTTGCCTGATGCAATCCATTCGATGGCGTTGTCTGCTCCGATGAGTCTTGGTAATCGTGTGGTGCCACCCCAGCCAGGAAAAATACCAAGTTTGGTTTCAGGTAGTCCAATTTTGGCTTTGGTTGACGCCACTCGAAAACAAGTGCTGAGAGGGAATTCCAAACCTCCACCTAAGGCAATGCCATTGATGGCAGTTAATGTTGGAATTTCCAAATCTTCAAATCGACAAAATAATTGGTTGGTAGATTCAAGCCAGTCATAGAGTTCTTGTTCATCTTTACTGAAGTAATTGAGGAATTCAGTGATATCAGCACCGACAATAAAAACGGTTTTTGCACTGGTAATGAGAACACCTTTTAAGCTTGAGTCATCAATGATTTTATTGAGTGCTTCATGTAATTCACCGAGCATACTGGCATTGAATTTATTGACAGAAGCATCTTTGAGGTCAAAACAGAGTTCGGCAATATCATTGTCTATCTTTTTACAGGTTATTCCCTGGCCTTGAAATATCACAAAACATTCTCCTGTGGATTGTTGAACATCATTCTGGTCTATCTATGGTTAAAATAAATAATTAATTCTATGATTATGATTTGGTTAATAAAAAATTTTATTTTTCTGATACGTTAAAATATTACTGCTTTTTTGGAAAATTAGTTGTAATTGGTGACATTTTTTTTAAAATTAAATCTATGATTAATAATTCACAAAGATGAGTGCCATGAAAAATAAAAAACAATTCGATAGTAATAAGTTAGATAAAGTGGTGGTTGAGGCGAGAAAAAATAGAGAAAACCGAGAAGCGGGGTATCGGGAAAGAGCGCTTAAATTGTATCCTTGGGTGTGCGGAAAATGTCGCCGTGAATTCACTCGAGAAAACTTACGGGAACTCACGGTTCATCATGTCGATCATGATCATGACAATAACCCTCTGGATGGTAGTAACTGGGAGCTATTGTGTTTATTTTGTCATGATCATGAGCATTCAAAATATTTGGAGCATTCAGACTTTGGTGGTGAATCAGGTAATAAAGTGGATGAAGCAACTTTTTCTCCTTTTGGAGATTTGAAGAAAATGATGTCTGATAAAAACTAAATTCCAGTTATTATTATGCTCTTGGATAAAGATACAAAAACGGTTGATGGTGAATATTTTGAATACCTGATTACCACCGATGATCAGGTGTCGCTATTACTGAGGCGATTTAAGGTGTCAGGCTCAAATAACCCTGTTTTATGTATTCATGGTTGGACCAGTTCAGGCAACATGTTTTATCAACGGGAAATTGATCATTTTGTTGGCTATTGTCATCGCCATGGTTACGATGATGTTTGGGTGTTGGAAAATCGTTTGAGTTGTATTTTTGACTACAATCAACAGGATATTTACAATCTGGATGATGTGGCCCAATATGATTATCAACCCGCATTGGATGAAATAGAAAAACAAACAGGTCAGCTCAATATTCACATTATCAGCCATTGCGTTGGGGCGTTGACCTTTTGTATGAGTCTGTCAGCTGGTTATTTGTCAAATTATGTTGATCAAATTAAAAGTCTGACCTGTAATTGTGTCTCGATTGTGCCAAACATCAAACCATGGGCAAAAATCAAGCTTTCTTTTGGACCAGAAATATTCAAATATTTAACACCCATCAAATACATGGATCCGCAATGGGCGATTAAACCTGGTTTTAGTTTGGGTAAGTTATTGGCAAACATTGTAGCCATTGGTCATCCAGAAACCAATAACAAAGTTTGTTCTATGTTGAGTTTTATCTGGGGGTCAGGTAGACCTGCTCTTTATAACTTGGAGAATATAAAACCTGAAACATATCAGCGACTGGGTGAATTATTGGGTGTGGCAGGTTTTACCAATTTTATTCATTTAAGAAAAATGGTTAACTGTGGAGAGATGGTTTCATGGCAAGGTAAGCGCATTATCGAGGGGTTTAAGTCTGTCGATATCCCACTGTTTTTAATGACGGGAGCTGACAATAATGTATTTTACAATTCCCAGCAAAAATCATTTGACCGACTCAATGAGTTAAGACCAAATGGCGATCAAACACTGAAGGTTTTTGAAAACTATGGACATCAGGATCCATTTTGTGGCCAATTTGCTCATCGGGATATTTTTCCATCCATTGTTGAATTTATGAATCGTTTTGAATGAAGTGATTACTATTTTAATAATCGCTGAATCTTGATGAGTGTATTAATAATGTAACCTAGTAAATTAATTGATTTTTTCTGAATAGAAAAATACAGCGCTTGTTCTACATCAATATAAAGTTGTTTGATTTGCTCTGTTAGCTGAGCGTCTTTGATATTTAAGCTGTCACGTAGACAACTGACAATAGTGACCGTGTTGTTGAGTAAAAAACTTTCTTTGTCGGTGTGGTTTTTCTCGTGGCAAATTTTTGCCTGATTTACTTTTAAAACGGCTGTATCAATAAAAATACGATATAAGTTTTCATTCTGTTCTTGAGTCTGCTGGTATTGATACATTGTGATTTTTCCTTGGTTAAATTTGATATAAAGTTTTAACGGGAAATGTTTTAAATTCTTTAACCAAAAAAGCTTAAAGTTTGAAGTAATCAATCAACTTGTGATGATGTTCTCATTTTACAAAATAAATCTAGGATTATCTAAGATGCGTTTATTTGACTATTATTTGATGGTTTTTAGTTTGTTGTTTTCATGTGGCCTTTATGCTTCACCAAAATCTAATGATTGTAATGAGCATTTGGAATCGATTCATTTAGAAAATAATGTTTTTTCTCCTCGTTTATTGCAAGTTGAAATAGATCGGTTTTTACTGCTGGCTGAAAAGTCATTGGTTTATCGCGAGCAATCGTTGCAAGTAGTAACCTCATTAAGACATAAAATTGATCGTGATATTCCTCTTTCTGGGGATGATCTTGATGTTTTGAACCAAGGTGTTATCGCTCATTTGGATTTAAGAAAAAGTCTTTATCAAATAGCCGAACATCATGAGTGCTGGATAAAACTTAAACCAGAGCAGGTTAAAAAAGTTCGTCTGGATAGTCTCGATCATTTAAAGGCCGTCATGTTGTCCTTGTCGGCAGGGTTATTATTGTATGACAATTATTTGGTATCAATTTCGCTGTTTGAAAAGGATAAAAAACTCAGGCGTTTTTTAAATAGTCGTGATCAAGGTTATAAAAAAGGGCGGTATGAACTTTTAAATGCAACGTTGTCTTTTGATTCTGTGCGTAATCGACATCGAATGCGCCAGGCCATCAAGTTTTATGAAAAAACAATTAAAAAAGTGCCTGAAAAAATAATATGGCAAGATGATTCGTTGTCTTATCTCAATTTATTAATTTCACAAAGTATTTCGTACAACAGTACAAAAGTTTTTTCCCCATTTTATGTGGCAGGAAGAAAGCTTAAGTCAGTCACGGTGATTACCCGAGATTTGTTAAATAAATTGTCAACGGAAAGTATGAATTTGTTCAGTGGTTTATTTGGTAATTCTTTGGGATTGGTTCAATTAAGAAGAGGTTTGTTATATCAACAAAAATCAGTTGAAAAAGAATTGCGTCATACATTGCGGGCGGGAGACATATTATTAGAAAAAACACCTTTTCGCTTAACCGATAAGTTAATTCCAGGTTTTTGGGGGCATGTGGCTATTTGGATAGGCACTGAAAAAGAATTAAAAGACCTAGGGATTTGGAATCATCCCATCATTGTAAAATATCATGAGCAAATTAAGCAACAGAAACAGGTGGTTGAGGCGTTAAGGTCTGGTGTGGAATTAAATCAGTTATCGCGGTTTTTAAATATAGATGATTTGGCCATATTACGTTTTGCCAAACAGTCTAAAGAAGACCGTATTAAGACGATTATTCAAACATTTAGACAAATTGGAAAGTCTTATGATTTTAATTTTGATGTGGAAACTACCGATAAAATTGTGTGTTCAGAATTGGTTTATGTGACCTTTACATCTTTTAAATGGCCAACGGTTAAAACATTAGGTCGTGCAACCATCAGTCCAGACAATGTTGCCTCGAAGATTTTTTCTGATGGCACTCTGGAATTAATGGCTTTGTATCTTTCGGGCAAGAAAATAAATAAGAATGCCACTGATGAGTTTAAGAGGTTGATCCGAAATTAAGGGGCGTTGCGTGAAACAACGAAGTGGTTATTTAAAAATATCGAAAAAATAAAATAGTTTGTTATTTCAGCTTCAAAATTTTGCCTTTTTTCCAATGCAAAGTTTGTGATTTTATTTCCTTATAACTGGCTCCTTGGTTAATTATAATTCTCCGTTTTTTACTGTTTCCTCTGATCTGAACATTATATATTTTACATATTTGTTTTTCACAAGGAGTGTCTTCCCATTGGAATGTGAATTTCTGAGTATCGACATTATAGACATAGAGTAATCGTCTTTTATGGGAGTAGAAATTAGGTGTTCCTTTGACGGCGAGTACAGAAAATAAATAGTCTTTGCGTGATAAACGATAAATGGTTAAAGCGTGATAGTGAAAATATTCACCTGGTTGTAAATAGAGGGAAAATTGATCAACAAAGTTATAGTTATTGGTTTTTGCTATATTTTTTTCAAGTGTCACTTCAAAATAACGTTTGTTTTTATCGGGTTTGCTGTAGGAACAAACTTTGTGAAATTGACCTACCATTAACATGATTTGGCATTTATCCAGTATTCGTGGCGGGAAATAATTTTCTTTGTCGAGGTAAATAATATTTTTATTAAACTCTTCATTGGTCTGTGCACCTGCTTTTTTTAGTGCTTTTGCCGTAATGAAATGTCGGTTTCTAGTCGCAACCATGAGAGCTGTTAAGTTATCATTAGATAGAATATTGGGATTGGCTTTGTTTTCGAGTAATAGTTCAACCGTTTTTCGTTTGCCTTTTTTTGCCGCAAAATGTAAAGCGGTCAATCCATTGTTGTTTTGCTGGTCAACATTGACGCCAAATTCAATTAATTTTTTGATGACTTTTTTATAGTCTCGGTTGGCGGCTTGCATTAAGGCTGAATTGCCAGATTTGGCATGAACCACATGTTTACTAGCGCCATGGTTCAGTAACAGTGAGACCATTCGATGTTTACCATGATGAGCGGCTGAAAACAAGGCGGTTGTGTCATTGCTTAATGATGATTCTATGTTGGCTTGATGTTTGATTAATAGTTTGGCAATTGTATCCGCCCCTTTTACTGCTGCCCAATGAAGTGGTGTATAACCTTGTGGGTTAGTTTGTTCTATTTTTGCGCCATATTTGATTAAGTATTTAACACTGGTTTTATTATTTTTGTCGACAGCGATGAATAATGGAGAATCACCCGATTGAGTGATGAAGTTGGCGTCAGCTCCTTGTTCGAGTAAAAAATTAACAATGTTGGCTTTTCTTGATCTGATGGCTGTGATTAATGCAGACTTTTTATTGCTAATGTTTTCAATAGGGATTTTTAATGCCATGAGGTATTTGACACATTCATAACAGCCAGATTTACTTGACTTGTATAAATAAAACCAGCCTTTATCACCGTATCGATTAACATCAAAACCATTTTCCAATAAAATCTGAATGCTTTCTTCTTGGCGTTTTTTGGCGGCAAAACTCATGGCGTCTTCATGTTTGGAGTTTTGCTGATAGAGATTGGCTCCGTTTTCGATCAAATATTGTAAAATGTCTAATTTTCCATGAGCGGCAGCGTTGATTAATGGGGTATTTTTACGTCTTTTGGTGAAGTTGATATCCGCCCCTTGAGTTATTAGAGCTTTTACTTCATCTAAATGACCATATTTGGTGGTTTTTAAGAGTTGGTTTGATGCTTTTAGGTTAAAATCAGCGATTGAGGGGACGCTGTGAAAAATAATAAAAAATAATAAGGCTAATAATTGTTTTTGCATTGAAATATTTGTCCAAAAGAAAAAAGTAGGTGCGCTTGTGTCTAGCTATATTTTATAACAAAATAGGGTCTTCGTTTTAAAATTGATTAAGAAAATAATGGAGTCTATGAATGATCTCAATTGAACAGCGTATTGCTGATGAGTTGAAGGTAAATCCGCATCAAATAAAAACCACCATTGAATTATTGGATGAAGGAGCAACCGTCCCGTTTATTGCAAGATATCGTAAAGAAAAAACAGGTGGCTTAGATGATACTCAATTAAGAGAATTGGCGGATAGACTGGAATATTTAAGAGAATTAGAGGTACGACGAAGTGCCGTCTTAAAATCAATTGAACAACAAGAAAAATTAACGCCTGAACTTAAGCAATCATTGCTGGAAGCGGATACCAAAACTCGCTTGGAAGATCTTTATCTACCTTATAAGCAAAAACGCAGAACCAAAGCTCAAATTGCTAAGGAAGCTGGGTTAGAGGCTCTGGCGTTACAACTGCTGAATGATCCAATGCTGGTGCCAGAAGAAACGGCTAAACAATTCATCAATGCAGAAAAAAATATCAATGATGCCAAATCAGCACTGGATGGCGCACGTCATATTTTGATCGAAAAATTTGCAGAAAATGCGAGTTTGCTACAGAAACTTCGTCAATATTTACAAGATAATGGCATGGTGACTTCTCGATTGATTGAAGATAAAAAATCAGAAGGTGGTAAATATAAAGATTATTTTGATTATCAGGAATCGATTAACACGATTCCCTCTCATCGAGCATTGGCTTTGTTTCGTGGGCGTAATGAGAGTATTTTAAATATCAAATTGGTGAGTAAGCAAGAGTGCATGGAAACTTTAAAAACCAGTCCTTGTGAATCCATTATTGCAAATTTCCATGAAATCAGTGATCAAGGGCGACCTGCTGATAAATGGCTGTCACAAGTGGTGCATTGGGCATGGCAAATTAAGCTGTATTCTCAATTGGAGCTTGAATTATTAAATGGCTTGAGAAGTGAGGCAGAAGATGATGCGATTGATGTTTTTGCCACTAATTTAAAAGATTTATTAATGGCTGCACCCGCAGGTCAAAAAACCAGTTTGGGTCTTGATCCTGGTATTCGTACTGGAGTTAAAGTGACGTTGTTGGATGCAACAGGACAATTGTTGGAACATGCTGTTATTTATCCACATCAACCAAAAAATGATTGGGATGGTTCAATTCAAACATTATTCAAATTGTGTAACGATCATCAGGTGGAATTGATCAGTATTGGTAATGGTACCGCTTCAAGAGAGACTGAAAAACTGGTCATGGATTTAAAAAAACGTCACTCAGAATTAAAGTTTCAGCACATCATGGTGTCTGAAGCTGGAGCCTCTGTTTATTCTGCATCAAAAGAAGCTGCTCAGGAATTTCCTGATTTAGATGTCAGTTATCGAGGTGCAGTATCCATTGCCAGGCGTTTACAAGACCCATTGGCTGAACTGGTTAAAATTGAGCCTAAAGCGATTGGTGTTGGGCAATATCAGCATGATGTTAATCAGTCCCGTTTAAATAAAGCGTTGGACAGTGTGGTAGAAGATTGTGTTAATGCAGTGGGTGTTGATGTTAATACGGCATCCATTCCATTGTTAACCCATGTGTCAGGATTAAATCAAACATTGGCAAGTAATATCGTTGATTATCGAAATCAGAATGGGGCTTTTAAAAATCGTAAAGAATTAATGAAAGTCGCCAGAATGGGAGAGAAAAAATTTGAGCAATCAGCGGGTTTTTTAAGGGTTAATCAAGGTGAGAATCCTCTGGATGCCTCCAGTGTTCATCCTGAATCCTACCCTGTTGTGGAAGCCATTGCCAAAGCCAGTAGTAAACCAATGGATCAAATTATCCAGAATGTTGATTTTATTCGCTCATTGTCAGCCAATGATTATATCAATGATCAATTTGGCTTGCCGACCGTTCAAGATATTTTTATTGAGCTGGAAAAACCAGGCAGAGACCCACGTCCAGAATTTAAAACGGCTACCTTTAAAGAAGGTGTGGAAACAATTAATGATTTAAAATTAAATATGTCACTGGAAGGCGTGGTCACCAATGTTACTAAATTTGGTGCTTTTGTCGATGTGGGTGTGCATGCAGATGGATTGGTTCATATTTCTGAAATGGCCGATAAATTTGTTAAAAGTCCATGGGATGTTGTTAAAACAGGGGATGTGGTCAAAGTTAAAGTGATAGAAATTGATTTGAAGCGTAAACGAATTGCCATGACCATGAAGAAAAAATCAGCAGATAATACTAAAAATAATACCAATTCCACACCTAAATTTGAGTCACAAAATAAACCCAAACAACGTCCGCAAAAAAAGAAAAATGAGGTGGTCATTAATAATTCAATGGCAGATGCCTTGGCTAAAGCGATGAATCGGTAATTATTTAAACAGGGTAAGGGATGATTCAAAATAAGGGGAAGCGAAATAAATAAATGTCCAAATTGCGCAGGATTTTTGTTCGCCTTTGAGGCGAAAAAATAGGCGTATAATCGAACTATACAACTATTTTTGCAACAAAAAAGGCGGACAAAAAAATTGCTATGCCCTTTGGGTACAAGCTAGTTGGATGTTTATTTATTG
>JABHHM010000474.1 GCA_018671575.1 Methylococcales bacterium
CTAGAAGAATTACTCACCTCTCAATACTACGAAGTCCAAACAACTCACAGAGAATCAGATGCATTAACGGTATTTGATGATTTTTCTCCTCAAATAGCATTGATTGATGTCCGCTTAGGCACTAAAAACGGTGCTAACCTAATCTCTGCATTTAAAACCAAAAACCCAAAGATTGTTTGCATAATGGTCACCGCTTATGCCGCAATGGATACAGCGGTAGAGGCGTTACGCATGGGGGCTTATGATTACCTCACCAAGCCTGTTCATCCCGAAGAAATTATCTCAATGATCGAACGTTGCCAAGACAGACTTCAGTTAGATCAAACAAAAAAAGAAAAAAATGTCCTAGAAACACAACTGCGCCATGCTCACAAAATGGAAGCCATTGGAACCATGGCAGGTGGTATTGCTCATGATTTTAACAATATTCTCGGTGTCATTTTAGGTTTCACTGAATTAGCTCAATACAACACTCCAGACTCAAGTCCCGCCAAAAACCACCTTGAACAAATTACCATTGCAACCAGACGAGCAGCAGACTTGGTTAAGCAGATTCTCTCATTTAGTCGGATGCCAAATCCAGCCATCAATCATGACATCATCAACCTTACCGCCATTATCAAAGAAGTTTTGCAATTCCAACGCTCGGTTATACCGACAACCATTGAAATACAAGCAAATATTGCTGAAGAGCCATTACTAATTTTAGGTGATGCATCACAAATTCATCAAATCGCCATCAACTTATGCACCAATGCAAAACACGCCATGGAAGATAATGGTGGAATACTGACTATAAGACTGGATAGCACAGAAGTCTCATCAATTGACGTAGAATTCAACCCCAATTTAACAGAAGGGTCATTTATCAGATTGACTGTCACAGATACTGGAACAGGTATACCCAATGATTTGATAGAAAAAATTTTTGACCCTTACTTTACCACCAAAGATATAGGAAAAGGCACAGGAATGGGGTTGTCAGTCGTTCACGGGATCGTCAAAAGTCATGCTGGTTTTATTCAGGTTTTCAGTGAATTAAATCAAAGAAGTCGATTCGACATATACTTCCCTAAATTAGCCAAAGAAACCATAAGCAACAATAATGAACAAACGTCTATACCACAACTTGGTACAGAACGAATATTATTCATTGATGACGAACAAGCCCTCACTGTGATAGGAAAAACACTGCTTGAACGACTTGGCTACAATGTTATAACTGAAACAAACAGCCACCAAGCACTAAATTTATTCAAACACAAGCCAGATCAATTCGATGTTGTCATCACAGACCAAAGTATGCCAAATTTTTCTGGCATTGAACTGGCAAAAAAAATGCTATCAATCCGACCTGACCTTCCCATTATACTCGCCACAGGATATAGCAGTGCCGTCAGCGAAAAAGAAGCTTTACAGGCAGGCATAAAAGGCTTTGTCATCAAACCCATGAATTTACAGGAAATGTCAAAACTTATTCGTCAAGTGTGTGATGAAACATCAACATAAAACCAATCCTTTGGGAAACATAATGACCTTTGGGCAAGCTTTAAGACACAAAAGTTTTACGTAATTTATTTTCTGATACTTTAAAACAATCTCGAATGATCACAAAAACCAAACTTCTCTTTCTCAATCTCCCGTTAAAACACAAGCTATCATTACTCATTGTAGGTACAACACTTATTACCATGGGGATTGGTCTAGGGTTATTATTAACCAATGATATTCATCGACTAAAACTAGATCTAAAAAATCGTGTAAAAACCAATGCTGAATTAATGGCAAATTATCTGGTCGTACCAATGGCATTTGATGACAAAGAAGGCGCGCTACATTTGCTTGAAAGTGTTAACTTATTACAAGAAGTATTGGATGCTCAAAGCTACACAAAAAATAATAATGCCTTTAACCGAATCATCAAAGACAGAAACCTAAACCCCAGCAACTTACCTTTATCAACATTAACAAATTTTTTTGCTGATAATATGCTACATACCATAGTCCCTATTTATAAAAACAATATTCACTACGGCAAACTTTACTTGCGGTCCAGTACCCAAATTTTGGATCAGACCATTAATTTTCGTATCACCCTGGTCATTTTTTTATTATTGGTCATGACATTATTTGCATTTTTAATTGCCAATAAATTGCAGCAATTAATTTCTGTGCCCATTAAAAAACTGGCACTCATCAGCTTACAAGTCAGAGACAGTGCTGACTACAGCCAACGTGTCTCGCCTGATAGCATCGATGAAATAGGACAATTATATACCTCTTTTAATGCACTACTGGAAGCAATTCAGACAAGAGAAACAGAGCGTGACTGCGCATTGAAAGACCTTGCAATTTACAGCGACCAACTTGAAGAATTGGTCGAAAAAAGAACCGATGCACTCAGACAAACACAAACCGAATTAATACAAAAAGAACGACTTGCTGTGTTGGGTCAATTAACCGCCACTGTCGCCCATGAATTGAGAAACCCACTTGGCACCATACGCTTATCGATCTTTAATGTTTCTCAACAAATCAACGCCGATTCGCCTTCGGTCAATCGCAGTATAAAAAGGATAGAACGGAATATACAACGTTGTGATCAAATCATTAAAGAACTATTGTTGTATACCAAGCATCGTCCATTAGACTTGACTGAAGTTGATTTAAGCAACTGGATTCATCATTTTTTATCTGAAAATCCCTTTCATCAGGACATAAAATTAAAATTGGATTTAACCTCCAACCTGATGATCAAAATTGACACCGAAAAAATACGCCAAGTCATGGTTAATTTACTCAACAATGCCTCTGAAGCATTGCTTGAACAGACTTTAAATACACCGAAACCTGCCATATTAAAGATATCATGCCAACAAAAAAATAAAGGAATCGAATGCATTATTGCCGATAATGGTCCTGGAATGAACAAAGAGACTCAGGCACGAATATTTGAACCATTATTCAGCACCAAAGGATTTGGTGTCGGCTTAGGTTTACCCATTGTCGAACAAATCATCACGCAACATGGAGGTAGTCTTCATGTTGAATCTCGGCTTGAACAAGGTACTAAAATGAAATATTGGATTCCTTATTAGTCGATAAGGGACGTGTACGCGCCTAATTAATCAATGCTTAAAAAATTATTCAATGATGACTTGAAGATAAAAGTTGTTTAGGGGAGGCGAAATAAATAAATGTCCAACTTGCGCAGAATTTTTGTTCGCCTTTGAGGCGAAAAAATAGGCGTATAGTCGAACTACACAACTATTTTTGC
>JABHHM010000288.1 GCA_018671575.1 Methylococcales bacterium
ATATGAAAAAAATATTCTTTCTTATATTATTAATTTCGCTGACCTCTACAAGCCCTGCTGAAACACACAAAACCCTGATATTTGAAGACAAACCACTCCAAAAGCCATTTGAACATCCCGACTGGTTTAAGTTAAGTTTACTCGATTTAAATGAAGACTTGGTTGATGCCACTAAAAATGGCAAGCAGGGCATTATTCTATATTTTGGCCAACAATATTGCTCTTATTGCAATGCACTACTCAACACCAATTTTGGCAAACCAGACATCGCCTCCTATACACAAAAATATTTTGACGTCATTGCAATTAATATACATGGAATGGAAACAATTATAGATTTTGATGGTAACCACCTAACTGAACAAGAATATGCAGTTAAAATGAAAACAACATTCACCCCCAGCCTTATTTTTATTGATAAAGATCGCAAACATGCCCTCAAATTAAATGGCTATTATCCCCCTTACCAATTTCAGGCCGCACTCAAATTTGTCGCTGAGAAATATTATCTAAAAGAAAGTTTTAAAAAATATTTATCTCGTGCAGAGCCATCAATGGCATTTAGCAAAAATGAAATGAACTTTGAAGAATTTTTTATTTCACCCCCCTATAATTTTAACCGAACGATATTCTCTGGAAAATCGCATTTAGCCGTCTTTTTTGAACAGGGTAATTGTCATGCCTGTGATATTTTACACACACGACCACTCACCAAAAAAAGTATTTATACTGTATTTAATCAATTTGAAACAGCCCAACTAAACATTTGGGCTGACACACCCATCATTACCCCCAAAGGCATTAAAACAACAGCTAAAAAATGGTCCGATACATTGGGATTATTCTATACTCCTTCAATTATTTTTTTTGACCCCTATGGTAATGAAATCATAAGAATCGATTCAGTCACACATCTATACAGGCTAAAAAACATATTAGAATACATTACAACAGGTGCTTATAAAAAAGAAAAAAGCTTCCTACGTTGGCGAATAAATTTACGATTAAACAAATTTTAATAATTTATATTAATCCCCCCTTTTCTTGTGTAATAATAAAAAATAATTATTATCTTATTGCAAAAGAAAACACGCATGGTATTTGCCTCTATTCTAATTTTCCTATTGAGCTGTTATTGCTCAATCAGCCTTGTCATCTACTTCAAACAAGCCTCCTACATTTATTTACCTTCCAAAAAAATTGAAACCCTGCCCGATCATCATCACATTGATTATGAAAATGTTTATTTCACATCATCAGATAACAACAAATTAAATGGTTGGTTTATTGAAGCAGACAACGCACAAGCAACTGTATTATTTTGCCATGGTAACGCAGGCAATATCAGCATTCTGATCGAAACCATTGAAATATTAAAAAACCTAAACCTTAATGTACTGGTTTTTGATTATCGAGGCTATGGTCTCAGTGAAGGAGCGCCCACAGAAGAAGGCACTTATTCAGATGCCAAAGCAGCCTATGACTACCTCACCAAAACAAAAAATATTTCTCCTTCAAAACTGATCATTTTTGGTCGGTCACTGGGAGGACCAATTGCCAGCTGGCTTGCCCAACAATTCCCTCCCAAGGCAATCATCTTGGAATCCACCTTTACCTCAATGCTTGACATGGCACACAGACGTTTTCCCTACATTCCTGCAAAAATGATGGTAAGATACACTTATCCAACAGAAACGTACGTAAAAAACTTTACCAAACCCACTTTAATCATTCACAGCTCAGAAGATGAATTAATTCCTTATTCAATGGGTCAAAAATTATACGACAATATTACTACAACCAAAGTAATCGCAGAAATTCATGGTGATCATGGCAACGGTTTTTTCACCAGCGGACAAGAATACATTGATTGCCTCAGAAAATTTTTATCTGACCAAAAACTTATTTAAATTTAAGATTTAAAAGGATATTTCATGGCCAAACACATTGGTATTTTAACCGCAGGCGGAGATTGCCCAGGCTTAAATGCAGCAATTAGAGGTGTTGGAAAATCAGCACAATATATTTACAACATGGATTTAATTGGTTTCCAACAAGGGTTTAAGGGGCTGGTTGAGAATAGATTCATCCGCTTAGATGGAGAAGCACTCTCGGGCATTTTAACATTAGGTGGCACCATACTTGGCACCAGTAGAGACAAACCACATAAAATGAATGTGGCAGGAAACACTCTTGATATGACTGATTCCATTGTTGAAAACTATCAAAACCATCACTTAGATGCCTTGGTTTGCCTTGGCGGTGGCGGAACCCAAAAAAATGCGATGAAATTACAACAAAGAGGTCTCAACGTTATTACATTACCCAAGACCATTGATAATGATGTCGCCAAAACAGACATCAGCTTTGGTTTTGATACCGCATTAGGCATTGCAACAGATGCAATCGATAGACTTCACAGCACGGCTCATAGCCATCACCGAATCATTGTCACTGAAATAATGGGGCATAAGGCTGGCTGGCTGGCATTGGGAGCTGGCATTGCTGGTGGGGCGGATGTCATATTGATCCCAGAAATCCCTTATGATATCAACATTATTGCCGAAGCCATTACCAAACGCTCACGTGACGGTAAACAATTTAGCATTGTTGCCGTTGCAGAAGGCGCAATCTCGACAGATGGGTTTGAAAAAATTGTTGAAGCTGAAGAAAGAAAAAAACAAGCGGAGTCAAAAGAAGATAAAAAGAAAATAAGCCAGGAAATAAAAACACTGGAAAAACGATATCAGGGAAATACACTTGAAATCGCACACCAACTAGAAGAGCTCACTCGACTAGAGTCCCGAGTCACCATACTTGGACACATACAAAGAGGCGGCACCCCTTCCGCAGCAGACAGATTATTAGCCACAAGATTAGGCACCGCTTGCGCAAGCTACATTCAAGAAGAACAATACGGCATCATGGTTTCTGCCAAAGGCAACCTAACTGTACCCGTACCATTAGAAGAAGTTGCTGGTCACCTGAAATTAGTTCCAAGAGAACACTCATGGGTAACAAGCGCAATACATGTCGGTACTTGTCTTGGGAGTAAAGATTTACAGAGTTATTAGGCGCAATTATCCAAAACATGTTGATTTAGTCGACTATTTCCTTACTACAACTAATTTACATCACCTCTTGGGTAAAACTGAAAAATAATAGGGACTCTAAATTAATTTTTATTACTTAAAAGCTTTCAATATTAAAAACTCATTCAAGCGGTAATTTGCCATTGAAATAATCAATCGACTAAATTGAAATAATATTGCTTTTAATACAATTTGAATTGAAAATGGTTTAGTTGCATTATGTTTTTTTTGATCTCTCAGCTCCATACTTGCAGCAACCGTGTATTGTGCTTCGGCAGAAAAAGTATCTATTGATACTTTTTCTGCCAAAAAATCTGATTTTTCCATTAATTTTCTTAATGAACTGATATTGAATAAATATAAATGCCTCGGTGGCTCAAGCCCTCTCCAAGCCCTCCTGAAAACTTTATGAGTTAAACTTTGTGTATTTGGTGTAGTAAATATTAGCTGTCCATTTGGTTTTAATAGCTGATGGCATTTATTAATAACTTCTAATGGATTAAGTAGATGTTCTAGCACATGATTCATAATAATGGCATCAAAAGAGTTATGACTTAAAGAAATATCAGTTATTTGGTCATTGTTAATGGTCATTTAAACTGACCCCTCTTCGGACAA
>JABHHM010000169.1 GCA_018671575.1 Methylococcales bacterium
GGAATAGTCACTCTATTCTGAGCTTTTATGATTGAAGATCATTTGAAAGTGAAGTGAAAATGGAATTAAGAACAGGAAGTTATTTCGTGCTCGTTCCTTAGACTCGATGGTCTAAATATTTTGCATCCATTGCGGTTGATTTTGAAAAAGTTTTTGCCATAAATGATACTGCACGATCAATAAAAGGAATGTTTTGTAAAGGAACGGCTTGTGTCGTACGGATCATCTCTGAAAATGTATCTATCGATAGCTCAAGTACTTTGACTCCTTTTCTATTAACAAAAATAAAACGATCTTTGTTTTGATTAACCCAGAATAATTTAACATGCAACGTTTGGTCGTTATCAAGAATGACTTCTAACCATGAACCAATTTTCATTCTTTCTGCAATTTCCGTGTTTTCATCAATAATTGGTTGGTTTGGGGTGTGAACTTCTGCTTTTGACACATCAGAAAACTCATAGGCAGATTTTAATGAGGCAGGAAAATCAACTTTGTCATATAGCGTAGGGATGTCTGAATTAGAGTTTTTTGTATAATCATCGGGGTATAATGTTGATAATACATTAAATATTTCTTTTTCATCCTGATCATTTAATATAATACGAATATGGTATAGCTGAAGCGTTTTTAATAGTCGACTCAGTTTTTTAGGATTATAAGAAATGCTATTGAATTGTTGGCGAATTTTTTTTAATAAATTGGGTAATGATTCCAGTAATTGTTTCTTTTCTTTTGTAGTCTTTTTGGGTTGCAGACTCATGATTAAATCATTGATTGTGGTCATTGCATTTTTCCACGCAGAACATTGATGACCTGAATCTTCATTTATTTTAATTAATATTTTTTTCCAACCATCCATGATTAAATATTTAGCTGGGGCTGGAATACTGTGTTTTTCCAGGCGAGTTTTTAATAATGATTTAATTTTTTCAATTTCTGGTGTATCTGGTGAATGGGGGACAGATACTTTATTGTTGGGTTCGTGTTTGTGAGTAAAATTATTTGAAAAAATGACAAATTCATTGAGTAGCTGGCTAAAGATAGCTATGTCTTGGTCAAAGTCAGTTAAAATCAATTTAACTATTCTTTCAATTTCATTAAAGAGTTGCTTAGCATTGCTTGCGTGATTTGAGCTACATACTTTGACCATTGCATTTAATAATTTTCTTGCGGGATGATCTGTTTTTTCAAAAAAAGTTTTATCTAGCAGAGCCACCTTAATCATTGGGATTTGTAATTGACTCAATAATATTCTTAATCGATTATCAATATTTTCATCATCAATAAAAAATTCAAAAACCATGCTGACCATATTAATGACACTACTTTCAACTACCTCATGATGATCATTTGAGGATAGCTCTGGTATTGAGGTATTAGTATTTTGTGTTTGATTGTTTGTCGTTGTATTTAGCTGATGAAGCGATTGATTTTGTAGGTTAGATAAATCCTGGACTGTTTGTGAATGACTGCGGGTGAAATATTCATGAATAACATTGACTGGAACATATTGTTTCATGTTGATGTCAGAAAAATGATCCAATGGTTGTTTTGTCACGGATGGGTGCATAACAACATTGTTATTCTCATTTTTTTGTACTGATGTTTTGTTTGTTGATAATGTTTGGGTTTGATCTTTTTTGATATTTTGTTGGATTGGTTGATGATTGATATTTTCGCCAGAGTCATACTCAGATAATTTTTGACTGAGTGATTCATACATTTCAGCCAGTTGATTGACGATGAATCTCTCAAATAATTTGTAAATAACCAGTTTGGCTTCGATATTGATATCAATGGGGTCAATAATTTGTTGAAAATTCTTACAAATTGAACTGATACAGACAGGATTTTTTTCTGAGTCTAATCGATGTTGATTTTGAAAATAAGCGAAGCGGTATTCAAAAAAATCAGAAAAATCATGATGATGGGTTTCTCCTTTTTTGATCATATCATTAATTGCAATATTTTGTTCTAAGGCATCATCTGTGACTAGGCTAAGCTGAAAAATAGACTGATTTTGCTGTTTGGTTTGGTTGGATTTGTTTTTTGGTAGCCAGAATTCTCGATATCTATCAAGTGTTGCTTTGTAATAATTGTTCTCAATAGATTGGCGTTCTTTTCGGATGATTCGCATGGCATCAAAAAAACTGGCTTGTTCATTATTATTGGCAGCTTTATCTGCTTGATCAAAAAAAGCATCATCAATATTTTCAAATAATGATTGAAATTGTTTTTGAAAATAATCGTGAATGATTGATTGAGTATTATCAAAAATTGCCTGGTTACATTTTGTTTCATGTACATGGCTTTGATAGGCTAAGTTGTCTTTTTTAATCATATCTACTACCTTTGGTTAACCAAATATTAACGCCTTGAAGATAATATAGCCTGAATTATGAATTCTAATTGTGATATGGATAACAGAATGGATAACTTTCAATGTGAAAAGTGATTTTTTCTAAATATGAAAAGTAGTAATTATGAGAATTATATTAACAAGTATCTGAATAATAAGGTTTTTTTACTTTTATCGAAAGGTATTGTATTCTTAAAAGGTGGTGATTTGACTTATTTTAATGAATTGGGTATCAGTCAATATTTGCTTTTTCTATGGGAAATGAAATGGTAAAGGTTGTTCCTGTGCCGACAATGCTGTTGATTGTTATATTACCTTGATACATTTTGATAATATCATGCGAAATACTTAAACCTAGTCCAGATCCTATTTCACGAGATTTTGTTGTGAAAAATGGCTCAAAAATTCGTTCTTGCATTTCTTCAGGGATGCCACAGCCATTATCAGAAACCTGAATAATGACGTTGTTGTCTTTAAAATCTGTAGAAATACTAATGATGCCTTGTTTATTGATGGCGTGACATGCGTTGATGAGTAAATTAACGAAAACCTGGCTCAGTTGTAATTCACAAGCATTAATCTGTGGCAAGTTGTTGCTATAGTCTCTAACCAATTCAGATTTGTATTTTAATTCGTTGGCAACCAGTTTGACGGACATATCAATACACGAATTTATATCACATAACTCAGGTGTTTGAGATGTCTCATCATCCTGATGACTGAATAGTTTAAGGTTTTTCAGGATACTGGTGATTCTGTCCATTCCTTCAATGCAATCATTTATAGATTCCTGAGAATAGGCCAATACTTTGCCTGATTTTAACTCAGATTCATTGAGTTCTTTAAATTCTTGAAGTGAATTTTCTATATCATTAACATCCGTGTGGTGATCTAAATTACCAATTAATTTTTCTGTAGATGAATAAAATGAAGAAAACTTATTGTTGTATTTTTTGATCATCCTCAAATTGCCGAGGACATAAGTCATGGTATTGTTAACTTCATGCGTGATGCCTGCCATCAGCGTACCCATTGATGATAATTTTTCACAATGAATTAACTGTTTTTGTTTGCATTCGATGACTTCTTGTAATGCTTTTTGATGTTCCTGGCAACTGATGTGGTTTTGAATTCGTTGTTTGACAATGGATAGGTTGAATGGTTTGGTGATGTAATCAATCGCCCCCATTTTTAAACCAAAACTCTCATCTTCTATGTGATCTTTAGCGGTGATGAAAATGATAGGAATATCTTTTGTCAAAGAATTATTTTTGATTGTTTGACAAACTTCATATCCATCCATTTCTGGCATAATTATATCTAAAAGGATTAAGTCTGGTTTATTATTCGATGCAATTTTTATCGCATCAGCCCCATTGTAAGCAGAGAATATTTGATACTCATTTTTGACCATTTCTTCCATTAAGCTGACGTTAATGGGCATGTCATCTACAACTAATAATTTGGGCTGGTTTTGTGTCATCATGAGATGTTCTCTAATGTGTGCAAAGCTGGGAATTATTACAGTAAAAAACCTTATAATTCCTAACCTAATTATAGTTCAATTTTGTAAAATTTGTGTCGCTGAAACTGTATTTTGGGCTAGAAATTCCTAACATATTGATTCAGCGTAATATTTATTTAAATATATTATATTCACTTATTTATAGTAAGCATTAGTTCCTTGGCTATGGTCTGTTACGTCGACCACTCTTTTTATTTCAGGAATTTTTTCTAAAATAGATTTTTCAACACCTTGTTTCATTGTCACGTTTGCCATGCCACAACCTTGGCACCCACCGCCAAACTTCATTACAGCGGTGTCACCATTTTCAACTTGAACCAAATCAATTGCACCACCATGAGATGCTAAACCTGGATTAACTTCACTGTTTAATATATGTCGGATACGGTCTTCAATAGAACTATTTTCATCCAATATAGGGGCATTAATGTGCGGTGCGATGACTTGAATTTTTCCTCCCATCTTGTCTTTGACATATTCAACTTCAATGTCTTTAAGATAGGGCAAGGCTGTACGGTCTAAAAATACTTCAAATTCATTAAATGACACGTTGACATCCGTTTTGTTTTCGCCCTCTGGGCCACAAAAGGCAAATTCTACTTGTGCCGTTTGTTTTCCTGGGTCTTTTACAAATATTCGTAAAGCAATGTCATCAATATCTTGTGCGGTTAACATATCTGATAAGTAGGTTTTGGCGGTGTCGGTCATGGTGATCATAAAGCTTTCCTTGAAAATGTTTTTAACAATATGCTGACAATATTAACGAAATTCAACCAATACGCAATTAATTATTTAAATAAAAAAATGGAAAATCTATTGCTTTAGTTTGATAAAAACATATTTTATATCTTTTTTATTAAGATTTAAGAAAATAACTAACACATAATCATGCGCCTTGAAAAGATAAAATTAGCAGGTTTTAAATCATTTGTAGATCCGACAACTGTACCGATTCCAAGTAATTTGGTGGCTGTTATTGGACCTAATGGTTGTGGGAAATCTAATGTAATTGATGCGGTGCGCTGGGTGATGGGTGAGTCGTCTGCCAAAAACTTAAGAGGCGAGTCAATGGTTGACGTTATTTTCAATGGCTCGACATCACGAAAACCTGTGGGATTGGCTACCATTGAATTGTGTTTTGAAAACATCGATGGTTCTGCGGGTGGACAATATGCACAATATACCCATATTTCTGTCAAGCGTCAGTTATCACGGGATGGTCAATCCATCTATTTTTTAAATAATACCCGTTGTCGACGCAAAGATATTACTGATTTATTTATGGGGACGGGGCTTGGTCCTCGCAGTTATGCAATCATTGAACAAGGCACTATTTCACGAATTGTTGAAGCCAAACCTGAAGAATTAAGGGTTTTTATTGAAGAAGCGGCAGGAATTTCAAAATATAAAGAGCGACGGCGGGAAACCGAAACTCGAATCAGGCATACCCGTGATAATTTAGATCGTTTATTGGATGTCCGTGATGAAGTTGAAAAACAGCTCAAGCATTTGGGGCGACAGGCCAAAGTTGCTGAAAAATATAAATTGTTGAAAGAACAGGAAAGGCAATTTCAAGAAGAGCTAACAGCATTGCAATGGTTTGAGCAAAACAAACAACGACTCAATTTAGAAAAAGGTTTGACTGAACGCGAAAAATTACTTGAGTCATTAATAGCAGAACAACGTCGAATTGAAAATGCCTTGTTACAGGATCGAGAAAAACATCTGGATTTTGATGATCAGTATAAGGATATTCAGGCACAATTTTACAGCGTAGGTTCTGACATTGTCAAAGCGGAACAAACCATCAAGCACAGTATTGAACAAAAACAACAACAAAAAGAAGAGTTAAAACGTATTGAAGAATCGATTAGCCAAACTCAATCTAATCTCACCAGTGATCAGGAACGTATTATTGAGCTACAAAATGATATTGATAAGGCAGAGCCAAACTATGAAATGGAGCAGGAAAAATCTTTAATTTTAGAGGAACAAATTGAGCAAATTGAAGAACAAATGATGCAGGTTGAGCAAGACTGGGATGAACTTAATTCTAAATCATCTGAACCTTCACAAACGGCACAAATTGAACGCACCAACATCAATCACTTAGAGCAACAAATGACGCAATCCAGTCAACGTATTAAGCGTTTGGAAAATGATTTGTCTTCGTTGGTGGGGGATGATTTCCAGTTGGAAATAGAAAAATTATCAATGAAGGAAGTAAAATTACAAATTGAAATTGAGCAAGCAAACGAGAAATCTGATCAAATTATATTGATGCTAAAAGATCAGAGAGTGATGCAGAATTCCACGTCTCAGCAATGGGATCAGTTGAAAAAACAAGTGCAGTCAAAACATGGCCGATTGTCATCATTAGAGGCTTTACAACAGGCAATGCTGCAAAAAAATGATAAAACCATTAAAAATTGGTTACAAACTCATCAGTTAGAAAATGCAGAGAGTTTGTTTAAACTGATTGAAGCTGATCAACAGTGGCAAACAGCGGTTGAGATTATTTTACAAAATGAACTTAAAGCCATTTGTGTTGATGATATTGGCAATTACCAACAAGCATTAAATGCATTGAAAAAAGGTTCTATTTATTTACATGGCATTGATTCGACAGCCAAGATAAATGCCACACTCAACGAAAAAAACAAGTTGTTACACTATGTGCAGTTACCTGAAAATCTCAATTATTTGTTGGATGGCATCTACATTGCTGAAAATTGGGGAGAAGCGTTTAAATTGCATTCTAGCTTGATGTCGAATGAGTCCGTGATTACTCCTGATGGCTTATGGTTAGGCCCACATTGGGCTAAATTGAATCAAGGAGATCAACAGCAAACGGGGGCATTGGCAAGAGAACAGGAAATTAACCAGTTAAAAGTCGAATTAACATCATTGGAAACTGAAGATCAACTGTGTTCGGACAAAGTGGATAATTTGAAAGAAGCATTATTGTTGTTAGAAGATCAAAAAGAAAGTTTGCAAAAACAAACCAATCAATCACAGCGTGAATTAAATACCATCAGTAGTCAGTTAAACGTCAAAAAATCTCGTCAGGAACAATCGGTCAAACGCAAGTTGCAACTGGAATCTGAAATCAATGAAATTGAATTACAATCCGAGTTGGATGAAAATAAAGTCATCGGTGCTAGAGAGCGTTTACATAATGCTCTGGATGAAGTGGTTCGATTGTCAGAAGTAAAGGATAGTCTGCAAGTTAAGCGAGACAATATTAAGCATCAGTTTCGTCAGCAACAAGTAGAATTGGTTAGACAAAAAGATAGCGTGCAGGCAATTCATGTATCGTTGGAGTCTAAACGAGTCGAGTTAAAATCTAAATCACAAGGCTTGGAACGAGAGCGCTATCAGATTGAACAATTAGACGATAGGCAACAACAAATCAAGCAACAAATGGAAAATAGCGGGCATCCACTTGAAGAAATTAAGTCAGAGTTAGATTTATTACTGAATAAACGTTTAGAGGTAGAATCGACGTTAAATAAAATCAGAGATGATGTTGAAATGATTCGGCAATTGTTGAATCAACACGAAAGTGATCGCCATGCAGTA
>JABHHM010000508.1 GCA_018671575.1 Methylococcales bacterium
TCAATACCAATATCAACCAGTTTTTTAACATGCTGAATAGCCCTTAAGTCTTTGGAGTTCATGATGTACGTTCCATGTTCATCTTCAGATATAGGTAAATATTCTCCTGGTCGACCTTTTTCTTCTAGTAACCACTCTTTTTCTAAATTATCAACTAAGTTTTCTTCATTTGATGGTGCCAGCTCAGGCGTATAGGTTTCAACAGTTTCAGCCTTAACGACATTGCCACAATCATCTTGCTTTGTTTCATGAACATCATATTTCCAGCGGCAGGAATTGGTACAGGTTCCTTGATTTGGGTCACGATGATTATAATAACCTGACAATAGACAACGACCAGAATAAGCAATGCATAACGCACCATGAACAAAAACTTCCAATTCAATATCTGGACATTGCTGTCTGATTTCTTCTATTTCTTCAAGAGATAATTCACGAGATAAAATAATTCTTTTAATACCTATCGATTGCCAAAACTTAACACTGGCATAGTTGAGCGTATTCGCTTGAACCGACAAATGAATTGTCATATCAGGCCAATTTTCTCTAACCATCATAATCAAACCTGGATCCGCCATGATCAAAGCATCAGGGTTTAACGCTATAATAGGTTGGATGTCTTTTAAGTAAGTTTTTACTTTGGCATTATGGGGTAATAAATTACTGGCTATAAAAAACTTTTTACCCGCTTGATGGGCTTCATTGATTCCAGTCACCAAATTATCGTACAAAAAATCATTATTTCTGACTCTGAGACTGTAACGAGGCTGACCAGCATAAACAGCATCTGCACCGTAGGCGTATGCATAACGCATATTTTTGAGCGTGCCTGCGGGGCATAATAATTCTGTTTGTTTCATTCAACCGTCACTGATTTAGCAAGATTTCTTGGTTGGTCAATATCTGTTCCTTTTGTAACTGCAACATGATACGACAATAGCTGTAAAGGCAAAGTAAATAAAATCGGTGCGACGCAATCATTGACTTCACCAATTCTAATGACTTTCAAACCCTCACTCTCCTCAATCTGAGTTTTACTGTCAGCAAAAACCAATAATTTCCCTGCTCGGGCATGAACTTCTTCAAGATTTGATTTTAATTTATCCAACAAATCATCATTGGGAGCAACCGCAATGACAGGCATATGTTCATCAACCAATGCCAAAGGACCATGTTTTAATTCTCCAGCAGGATAAGCTTCGGCATGTATGTAAGATATTTCTTTAAGTTTTAATGCACCTTCCATTGCAATGGGATATTGGCTACCACGACCCAAAAATAATGCATTGTTACAATTGGCAAATTCTGTCGCTATTTCCTTAATTTCTTCATCAAGCATCAGGACATTTTTCACTAATTGAGGCAATGCTTTTAATCGACTAACCAAATAAGCTTCTTGCTCACTTGAAATACAATTTTTTTGCTTTCCAATACCAATCACCAACAGTAAAAATGCCACGAGTTGAGTGGTAAAAGCTTTGGTTGAAGCCACTCCAATTTCTGGCCCTGCACGAGTCATTAATACTAAATCTGACTCTCGCACTAAAGAACTTTCAGGTACGTTACAAATTGCTAAGGTACTTGTATAACCTCTTTGTTTGGCAATTCGTAAAGCGGCTAAAGTATCTGCCGTTTCCCCTGATTGTGAGATGGTAATTAATAAAGTATTATCTTTTACTACCTGTTTTCTGTAACGAAACTCACTCGCTACTTCGATAGAACATGAAATATTGGCATACTCCTCAAACCAATATCTGGCAACCAGACCTGCATGAAAACTAGTACCACAGGCAACAATTTGAATATTGTCAATGGATTTAAAAATGTCTTGTGCATCTACACCGAAAGTTGCTGAAAGTACTTTATCATCACTGATTCGTCCTTCACAGGTTTCAGCAATCACATTCGCCTGCTCGTGAATTTCTTTCAGCATGTAGTGCTTATATTCTCCTTTACCCGTAGCACCTGAAGAAATTTCAGTTTCTTTAGTTTCACGTTGAACAATATTACCTTTTGAGTCATAAATTTTTAACTCATCAATGGTAATATCTGCGATATCCCCTTCTTCCAAAAAGATAAATTGGCGGGTCACTGGCAATAATGCAAAAACATCGGATGCAATAAAAAATTCTTCGATACCTATGCCAATAACTAATGGACTGCCTTTTCTTGTAGCAATTAAACGATTGGGTTCAGCATTTGAAATAACACCCAAAGCATAAGCCCCTTCTAAAACTGAAGTGGCATTAATCACAGACTGTAAAAGATCATTACCTAAATTAATTTCATTATAAACTTGATGAACCACCACTTCAGTATCAGTTTCTGAAGTAAATATATGACCTTCTGATTTTTGTTGTTCACGTAGTTTTTGGTGATTTTCAATAATCCCATTATGCACAACTGAAATTAAATGTTTACAAATGTGTGGATGGGCATTTTTGATGGATGGTTTTCCATGAGTTGCCCAGCGAGTGTGGGCAATCCCTGTGGTTCCTCTAAGAATCTTTGGTTCTAAAGAATTGGCAAGCTCTTGTACTTTACCTTTGGTACGACAGCGTTTAATTTCATTCTGATTGTCAATAACTGCGATACCCGCAGAATCGTATCCTCTATATTCAAGTCGTTTTAAACCTTCCAGTAATATTGGAGTCACATTTCTTTGAGCAACTGCCCCGACAATACCGCACATACTTGATTATCCTTGTTGATTGTTTAATTCAGGTTCTAATATGAATATTAGGAAGAAATATAAAATAATGAAAGCAAATAATGTCATTAGAATTAAAGCTGAGTTGAGCAGTTCGTCTGCTCGAACGAAACTTATCCCCTTGTGGGATAATGACATTGTTTGCTTGAAAAAAGATGAAACTATTTTGTTTTTTTGACAGGGCGTTGCCACCCTTCAATGCTTCTTTGTTTGGCTCTGGAAATTGTCAATTTATGTTCTGGTGCATCTGTTGTAATGGTAGAGCCTGCGCCAATGGTTGCACCCTCACCAATGGTTACGGGTGCAACCATTTGAGTACAAGAACCGATAAAGGCATTATCACCTATAGTGGTCTTATATTTATTTGCTCCATCATAATTACAAGTAATTGTACCCGCACCGATATTGACCTGACTTCCAACTTCTGAGTCACCAATATAACTGAGATGATTTATTTTAGATTTTGTTTTAACGACTGACTTTTTAATTTCAACAAAATTACCAATATGGACATTTTCATTGAGTTCACTGTCTGGGCGTATTCTGGCAAATGGCCCAATTCGACAACCTGATTTAATCAGTGAATTTTCAATGACACAATTTGCAAATATTTGAGTATTACTCTCAATGACCGAATCACTGATTGAAGTATTGGCTCCAATTTGACAGCCCTGCCCAATTTTCACATCACCTTCTAAAATAACATTGATATCAATGGTCACATCATTTTCAATAGTAACATTACCTCTGATATCCAAGCGTGATGGATCTAGTAATGTGACGCCATTTTCCATTAACTGGTCTGCACGCTTTTGTTGATAATAACGCTCAATAGACGCTAACTGCTTTCTATTATTAATGCCTTCGACTTCTATTGGCTTATCTGCCAACATGGTTTTAACTAAAATATTTTCTTTAACGGCATTGGCAAAAATGTCTGTTAAATAATATTCTTTTTGAACATTATCATTTGATAAATTATCAATAAATTTTTTAAGGTCGGCATAATAGCCTGCCAGAATTCCAGTATTAACTTCATTGATTTCAAGTTGCTCATTACTGGCATCTTTATGCTCAACAATTTCAAGAAATTGATTTTCCTGATTTCTAATAATACGTCCGTAACCTGTTGGATTATCTAATTTCACAGACAACAAACTTAACTGATCTTTTTGTAACTCTAATAATGGTTTCAATGTATTCACATCAACCAGAGGAACATCAGCATATAAAACCAAAACTTTATTATTTTTATTAACATGTGGTAACGCTTGTGCAACCGCATGTCCAGTACCCAATTGTTCTGCTTGCTCAACCCATGTCAGTGACCATTCTCTAAAATGATTTCTGACCTGCTCCGCATCATGACCATAAACCACCACGACTTCTTCAGGTTTCAAAGAAAAAGCAGTATCCAGTACATGTTGAAGAATGGGTTTACCCGCAACACAGTGAAGAATCTTTGATTTTGAAGACTTCATCCGTGTGCCTTTACCAGCAGCTAAGATAATGATACTTAATGACATGAGAATTATTTACACTAGAGAAGAAAGAGACGGGAAATAAAAGTGATTTTATTTTTTATTAATATTATTTGATACTCATTACTTTAATCCTAAAAATAACAGTTTTACCAGCAAATGGATGATTTCCATCAACTGTTAATTGTCCATTTTCAATTTTTGATACTGTAAATTGTTTGGACTCACCTTTATCATTTTTAAACTCAACTTCAGCACCTAATTTTCTGAATTGTTCGGGTACATTATTGATATCATCGGTAAAAGTCAGCCTTTCATTAGGGTAACCAAAACCCTCTTCAGGTAATAATGTCACATTGACGATATCACCTACTTTTTTACCCGACAAATTGGCTTCAATTTTTTTAAACAAACCACTATTCTTACCATGTTCATAACTAATCGGTAAGCTGGTGTGTTCTAAAACTTCTTCATTAAGGTCATTAATGGTATAGGCTAGCTCAACTTTACTGCCAAATTTAATAATAGATTCATTCATAATCAATAATGTTTAACCTGATATTTATCGCATTTCTTTTTTAATACTATCCATGATTTTAAGCTGTGCAATGGCTTCGGCTAATTGAATTTGTGCATTATCGTAATCATCACCTTTATCCAATTTTGCCAATGTTTCTTCAGCAGCTTTTTTAGCTTTTTCAGCTTCGGCATGATCTAACTCATCAGCACGAATGGCTGTATTAGCCAACACGGTCACTATGTGTGGCTGAACTTCTAAAATACCACCAGAAACATAAATATTTTTTTCTTTGCCATTTCCCAGTTGTAATCGAACATTTCCTGGCTTTAAGCGTGTCAACAAAGGTGTATGCTGAGGAGCAATGCCAACTTCACCCATTTCTGCTGGTGCAAAGACCATTTCTACAAGTCCAGAATAGATTGAAAGCTCTGCACTGACAATATCGATATGTATGGTCATTCCCATAATAAACTATCTCCTTTGTAGTGCTATAAAGTTTTCGCTTTCTCAACCGCTTCTTCTATGGTACCAACCATATAAAAAGCTTGCTCTGGTAGTTCATCATATTCACCTGCAACGATGCCTTTGAATGCTTTAATTGAATCATTCAATGAAACATATTTTCCTGCAGATCCTGTAAATACTTCAGCCACAAAAAATGGTTGTGAAAGAAATTTTTGAACTTTTCTGGCTCGGGTTACAGCCAACTTATCTTCTTCTGACAATTCATCCATTCCTAAAATAGCAATAATATCTTTTAACTCTTTATATCTCTGTAAAATACCTTGAACAGATCTTGCTACGTTATAATGTTCATTACCAATAATTAGTGGATCTAATTGACGACTCGTTGAATCCAATGGGTCAACCGCTGGATAAATACCCAGCTCTGCTATTTGTCTTGATAAAACCAATGTCGCATCAAGGTGAGCAAACGTTGTTGCAGGAGAAGGATCTGTTAAATCATCAGCAGGTACATAAACGGCTTGAATAGACGTAATGGAACCTGTTTTTGTTGATGTAATACGTTCTTGCAACGCGCCCATTTCCTCAGCAAGCGTTGGTTGATATCCAACAGCAGATGGCATTCTACCTAAAAGTGCTGAAACTTCAGTTCCAGCCAATGTATAACGATAAATATTATCAACAAATAATAATACATCATTACCTTGTTCACGAAAATATTCTGCCATTGTCAAACCTGTTAAAGCAACTCTCAATCGATTGCCAGGAGGCTCATTCATCTGTCCATAAACTAAGGCAACTTTTGACAGTACATTGGCTTCTTTCGTTTCATGATAAAAGTCATTACCTTCACGAGTTCTCTCACCAACACCTGCAAATACAGAAAAACCGCTGTGTTCAATGGCTATATTTCTGATCAATTCCATTAAAGAAACAGTTTTTCCAACACCTGCTCCACCAAATAAACCAACTTTACCGCCTTTGGCAAATGGACACATCAAATCAATAACTTTGATGCCAGTTTCTAAAATTTCGGCTGTTGATGCTTGTTCATCAAAACCAGGAGCTTCTCGATGTATTGCCCATTTTTCTTCGGTAGCAACCTTACCAGCACTATCAACTGGTTCACCCAGTACATTCATGATACGGCCCAATGTTTTTTCACCCACAGGTACAGAAATAGCGGCACCCGTATTGGTGACACTCAAACCTCTTTTCAGACCGTCTGTGGTACCCATTGCGATTGTTCTAACAATGCCATCGCCCAATTGTTGCTGTACTTCGAGTGTCAGATTACCATCATCAACGATCAATGCATCATAAACTTTTGGCAGGACTTCTCTAGGAAATTGCACATCAACGACAGCGCCGATGATTTCAACGACATTTCCAGAACTCATATCATTCCCCTGTAAATTTCTTAACTTTTATCTAAATTAATTACGATAATATATTTAGTACACAAATATACTAAAATCATTGTTTTATTTTTATACCGCAGCAGCACCGCCGACAATTTCAGAAATTTCCTGAGTAATTGCTGCTTGTCTAACTTTGTTATAAACCAGTTGCAGTTTATCAATAATATCTCCAGCATTATCTGATGCTGATTTCATTGCCACCATTCTTGCCGCTTGCTCACAAGCAACATTTTCAACAACACCTTGATAAACTAAAGATTCAATATATCTTGCCATTAGTTCATCAACCACGTCATGAGCATCTGGTTCGTAAATATAATCCCAATAGTGGGACAACTCTTTCTCGCTATTATTTTCAATTGGCAATAGTTGCTGAACAACAGGCCGTTGTGCCATGGTATTAACAAACTCATTATAAACTATAAATAAACGATCTATTTTTGAGTCCTCGAAAGCATCTAACATAACTTTACAAGTACCAATCAGTTCTGTAATTTTAGGACTATCGCCCAAACCTGTTTTTTCTGCAATAATGTTTGAATTAAAGCGCTTAAAAAATGATGTTGATTTTGAACCAATGGTACACAAATCTATTTCAACTTTTTTATCCATCCACTCCTGCATAGACGCCGAAACAGCTTTAAATGAGTTAATATTTAAACCGCCACACAACCCTCTGTCAGTAGATATAATGATATAACCCACTCTTTTTACTTCTCTATCCTGTAGAAAAACATGCTCATATTCAGGATGAGCATGTGCCAAATGAGCTAGCACATTATGTATTTTATTAGAATAGGGTCGAGTTGCTTCCATGCGATCTTGAGCTTTCCTCATTTTACTGGCAGCAACCATTTCCATCGCACGAGTAATTTTTTGAGTATTTTTTATGCTCTTTATTTTGGTTCTTATTTCTTTTGTATTAGCCATAAGTGGTTACAACTACCATGTATGATTAGATTTAAATGATTCAATGGATGATTTTAATTGATTCTCAATGTCATCATTATAATCGCCTGTCTCATCAATCATATTCATTAAGTCACTTTGATCAGATTTCATATAGGATTGAAGCGCACCTTCAAAGTTTAATACTTCATCCACAGGCACATCATCCAAATAACCTTCATTAACTGCGTAGAGAGAAACAGCCATTCCTGAAACAGACATGGGTGAATACTGACCTTGTTTTAACAGTTCAGTAATTCGCTGACCACGCTCTAATTGTTTTCTGGTCAATTCATCCAAATCAGAAGCAAATTGAGCAAATGCCGCCAATTCTCTAAATTGTGCCAATGCAAGTCTAACACCACCACCTAATTTTTTAATGATTTTTGTTTGGGCTGCACCGCCAACTCTGGAAACTGATAAACCTGCATTAATGGCTGGTCTGACACCTGCATTGAACAAATCTGTTTCTAAAAATATTTGTCCATCAGTAATAGAAATTACATTGGTCGGTACAAAAGCGGAAACATCACCCGCTTGTGTTTCAATGATGGGTAGCGCAGTCAATGAACCTGTTTTACCTTTTACTTTGCTTTTGGTTAATCTTTTAACTTCAGTTTCATTAATTCGTGATGCTCTTTCTAACAAACGTGAATGCAGATAAAAAATATCACCCGGATAAGCTTCCCGACCAGGTGGTCTTCTAAGTAATAATGAAACTTGTCGATAAGCCCAGGCTTGTTTGGTTAAATCATCATAGATAATTAAGGCATCTTCACCTCGGTCTCTAAAATATTCACCCATTGAACAGCCAGCATAAGGTGCAATGTATTGCATTGCGGCAGATTCAGCCGCTGATGCTGAAACAACAATAGTATGATCCATTGCACCATGTTCTTCTAATTTTCTCACGACACTGGCAACTGATGAAACTTTTTGTCCAATGGCGACATAAATACACTTAACACCTGTCGATTTTTGGTTAATGATGGTATCTATTGCCAATGCAGTTTTACCTGTTTGACGGTCACCAATGATTAATTCACGTTGCCCTCTACCGATAGGAACCATTGAATCAATTGATTTTAAACCTGTTTGTACAGGCTGATTGACTGATTGTCTTTCAATAACGCCTGGAGCTACTTTTTCTATCGGTGATTTAGTTCGTGACTTTATTGCACCTTTGCCATCAATGGATTCACCTAATGCATTAACAACACGACCTAATAAAGAAGGGCCAACAGGAACTTCAAATATTTTACCTGTACATTTGACTTTATCACCCTCAGTAATCGTTTTATAATTACCAAGAATAACAGCACCCACTGAATCTCTTTCAAGATTAAGTGCCATACCATATAAGTTACCAGGAAACTCCAACATTTCCCCTTGCATTACATCGGCCAGTCCATGAATTCTTACAATACCGTCCGTTAAACTGATGACGGTGCCCTCTGAATGAATTTCAGTTGCAAGATCATAGTTTTCTATTTTCTGTTTAATCAGTTCACTAATTTCTGAAGGGTTAAGTTGCATGATTTATCTCGTTTATTATTTGTGAATGTTCCTGAAAGCTTATTCAGTAACGACTATTTTTCACCAAAACTGCATAAAGCTAAATTAAGCGGCTTATCCGCTTCAATGACAACTTATGCCCTTGTGGTATAAAATCTACGTTCCTGAACAAGCTTCCTGTAATATACTATGCCAAAGCAATTGAAATTTTCTGAATCTTATTTCGGATTGAATTATCGATCACCAGATCACCTGCTTGTACGATAATTCCACCTATCAATGACTTATCAATTTCGGACTGAATTCTGATATTTGAGCCCAATTTTATTTTTAACGATTTGGTTAAATTATCAGTTTCTTTTTTGGTTATTTTAAATGCTGTCTTCACTTTAACATCGATAATATCCTGATGTTTCGCCTTTTGTTCTTCATATTGCTGATAAATTTCTCCTGCAACAGACAGACGTTGATTTTTTGACAACAATTGAAATAAGTTTTTATTTTCTGTTTTTAATTGCTTATCTAAAATATCAGAAATTATCTTTTCTGTTAATTGTTTATCCTGTTTAGGATCAGCAATCAATGCTTGAATGATAGAATCTGAACAGATTAAATTAAGATTGTTCAAAAAATCAGACCAAGAATCCAATGAATTAGTTTCTAATGCATGTTTAAAAATAGCATCTGCATAAGGTCTTGCCACCGTTGAATTATCTACCATATCAACCAGCTTCCAGTTCATTAGAAAGGCTAGTCAACATCGTCTTATGGTCTTCTAAATTAATTTCTTTTGAAATAATTTTTTCAGCACCTGCAATAGCCAATGTTGAAACCTGTTCTTTTAAATGCTGTTTTGCTCTGGCAACTTCTTGTTCAAGCTCTGCATTTGCTCCAGCAATTAAACGTTCACTTTCTTTTTTTGCATTATCTTTTGCTTCTTCAATAATTTCACTTGAGCGTTGTTGTGCTTGACCAATCACTTCGTGAGCTTGATCTTTTGCTTCAACCAAAATTTCCTTAGCTCTTTTTTCAGCAAGAACTTTTTCATGTTTACCACGCTCGCCAGCAGCTAATCCGTCAGCTATTTTCTTTTGGCGTTCATCCATGACAGTCGATAATGGCCCCCAAAGAAAATGCTGGACAAACCACACCAACGCAGCAAATGTCAGTATCTGTACAATAAGTGTTGCAGTGACATCCATTATATTTTAACCTTTTTGAATTTTCTAACCAGCTAATGCAGTTCTTGCAGCACCAATAAATGGGTTAGCAAAAATAAACCACATTGCCATACCTAATACGATCATTGGAAAAGCTTCCATTAAACCACCCGTAAATAACATTTGTCCCATTAGCTGTGGTCTTAATTCTGGTTGTCTGGCAATGCCTTCTAAATATTTAGAACAGATCATACCCCAACCCAATGCAGAACCTAATCCTGCTGCGGCTAATATAATTCCTACTGCTAGTGCAGTATATCCATAAATAGTTGCGACCAATTGTGGATCCATTAGATTTCCTCGTTATTTTAAAGTTAAAAAAGTTTTTTAATGATCTTCTAATTCAGTATGTGCCATGCCCAAATAGACAATGGTTAACAACATGAAGATAAAAGCCTGTAATGAGATGACCAATATATGAAAAATTGCCCAAAGTGTTGCAAATGTTAATTGTGCCAGTGCAATATACCAAACAAATGAAGATAATGTTAGCAGTGCGATCAGTAAAAAGATTAACTCACCTGCAAACATATTACCAAACAATCTCAATCCTAAACTGACTGGTTTTGCAACTTCTTCAATGGTTGTCATGATAATATTAACGGGCATCAACCATTTTCCAAATGGATGAAATAAAAACATTTTAAGGTAACCCATTGGCCCTTTAATTTTTATATTATAATAAATTATTAATGCGAATACAGACAAACTCAAACCAAACGTTATATCAAGGTTAGTCGTCGGTACTACTTTCAAATAATTAACACCGAACAGTTCTGCTATTTTAGGTAATAAATCAACAGGTAACATATCCATGGCATTCATCAAAAACACCCAGATGAATATGGTTAATGATAAAGGTGCTATTAAAGGATTACTGCCTGGAAATATCTCTTTAACTTGAGTTCCCACAAAATCAGCAATGAGTTCCATGACATTTTGAAGCCCAGAAGGTTTATCAACACTCAAATTTTTACCCAGTTTCCAAGCAATAAAAATGATAATTCCAGCAGTGAACCAGCTGAAAAAAATGGTATCCATATGAAGTGTCCAAAAACCACTACATGCGCCATCAATGGTATTTTCTTGAGAACAAAGATTATTATTGTGTAAATGATGTTGTATATAAGTGACAGGATCTGGTGCAGTCGATGTTTGACTCACTGAGTTCTCCAAAATTTAATCTATGATACTTTAACCTGAATCTGCAATTTCAAATCGGCTAAAATGCTCTAATCAGTGCATTAGAATATTTTAACTCAATTTGAAGTTGCAGATTCAGGTTTAATTTGTGAATTAATGGGAGCAAAAAAATAACTCAATTGCATCAAAGCAAATGAGACTAAAATAGCCATCGGCTCAAAACTTAAAGCCCCCATTCCTACAGCCATCGCAATCAACGTAAAAACAAATCGTTCAATTGCACCAATATAAATTGATCGAATATCAGATTCAGCATTTTTATTTTTTAATAATTGATTTAGCTTTATTCTTCTAGACAGTAACAAGTAATTAATAATTGCAATACTGCTACCATAAATGGAAGATAAAACAGCATTGCTTCCCATCAATGAAAATATAATCATTCCCAATGATAATAATACAAGCTGGCTAAAAATCTGGTTTCGCATATGTTTCGTAATAAATATGAGGACTATAAAAGGTGTATTCTGGCGCTGGATTATACGATGTAATAGAATGATTGGTCAATAATAAAAACCAAATTCATTATTAAATATATTTATAACGACTCATAAATAAAATTTATTGTAACGACTCAGATTGTTTATATTTTGCCAGAGTTCAATGCATATAATTAGTCGATAACTCGCAATTTATTTTATGTGCTCAAGAATCCCATCCAACTCATCAAAACTATTGTAATTAATAATTAATTTACCTTTACCTTTTTTACTGGTTTGTTTTACTTTTACCAATGCACCGAGCAATTTTGATAGATCATTTTCAAGTGTCAATACATTACAATCTGCTTTTTCTTCCACTTTAGATTCAATTGGTTGCTCACTTTGGTATTTTTTAACCAGCTCTTCAGTTGCTCTGACTGTTAAATCCTTTGATACGACAATTTGTGCCACTTCACTCTGCTTAATACCTTTTAAGCCGAGAATTGTTTTTGCGTGACCCATTTCTATATCGCCATTTTCAAGTAATCTTTTCACATCATCATTCAAATCCAGTAAACGCATGATATTGGTCACTGAAGTTCTTGATTTCCCAACTGCTTCTGAAACTTCCTGATGAGTTAATTTAAATTCAGTTAATAATCTCTGCAAAGAGGCTGCCTCTTCAAGTGGATTAAGATTTTCCCTTTGAATATTTTCAATCAATGCGACAGCAATCGTATCTTGATCAGTCATTGTTTTAATGATGACAGGAATTTCTTCTAAATCAGCTAATTGAGAGGCTCTCCATCTTCTTTCACCTGCTACAATTTCATATTTATCTTTGCCATTTTTGTCTTGTCCAATGGGTCTGACAACAATTGGCTGAATAACACCTTGAGCTCTGATAGAATTGGCTAAATCTTCCAAGCTTTCTGGATGCATGTCTGTTCTTGGTTGATATTTACCACGTTGTATAATATCAACAGGTAACGTTGAAACAGCAGGATTTGCTGGATCATCAGTATTTTGAACAACTTCAACAGAAGTTCCTCCTCCTAATAGTGCATCCAGACCTCTGCCCAGACCTTTTCTTCTTGCCATTATAAATTCACCATCGAAAAACTTAATAAGTTATTTGTTTTTTTCTCTTTTTCTTTGAATTTCACTTGCCAATGCTCGATAAGCCAACGATCCTCTGCAAGCTTTGTCATACATCAAAACAGGAACACCATGACTCGGTGCTTCAGCCAATCGAATATTTCTAGGAATAATGGTATTCATCACTTGATCAGGAAAATGCTTAATAATTTGTGAAGATACCTCTGTTGCTAAATTATTTCTGGCATCGTACATTGTTCTAACCAAGCCTTCTATAACCAAGTCTGGGTTTAATTTTTGAGATATTCTTTCGATGGTTTTTACCAAAGAACTTAATCCTTCTAATGCATAATATTCACATTGAATGGGAACTAATACGCCATGAGAAGCCACCAAACCATTAATGGTTAACATACTCAAAGAAGGTGGACAATCAATCACCACATAGTCATAGTCTTTTACAACCAATTCAAGTGCCATTTTTAACCGTTTGTCACGCATACTCGCATCAATCAAATCTATTTCAGCAGCCGTTAAATCATCATTACTGGCCAATAAAGAATAACCACTTTCTTCCGCTTCTACTTTAGCTTGCGATATTGGTACATGATTTAATAAAACATCATATAATGTATGCTCGGTATCGTGTTTATTAACTCCACTACCCATTGTCGCATTGCCTTGAGGGTCCAGGTCTATCAGTAATACTCGACGCTTATTGGCAGCAAATGATGCCGCTAAATTAACACTGGTTGTGGTCTTACCCACTCCACCTTTTTGATTGGCAACAGCAATGACTCTCATTATTGATACTCTATTTTTTAATTAATCTATCTATTACCTGAATTCGAACCTTCGGATTCAAGTATAAAATCTGGCGATAAAATAACCAGATGTCTATTCATATTAGTTGTAGACGTCTCTAATTCAATAATTTCATCCACTTTTAATTGTTTTGGAACTGTTTCTTGCATAATCGTGTCATATTGTCCCTTCATTGAAAATATTTTTCCACCATTGTCACACAATAATTTTATCGAAGGAAGCATGTCATCAAAAGAACCAAATGCCCTTGATATGACAATATCGTAACAATTTTCTGATTTTAACTGGTCTAGTCTTTGGTGAAAAACTTCAACATTATCCAATTTTAAAGTTGCTTTAACTTGTTGCAAAAAGCGAGTTTTTTTTTGATTACTGTCTAATAATGAAAAATTTTTTGTCGGGAAATAGATGGCCAATGGAATACCTGGTAAACCTGCCCCTGATCCCACATCTAAAATATTATTAGCTTGAATATATCGGATGACAGACAAACTATCAATGATATGGTGAGATATCATTTTATCCATGTGCGTTATTTTAGTTAAGTTATAAACATGATTCCATTGTGTCAATAACTGTAAATATTGGTTAATTTGGTTGTATTGATTTTCTGATAAACTCAAATTAAGTTTCTCAATAGCAGAAATTAATGCAATATTATTCATTTTTAATTTTCTTTAAATAGATCAACAATAAAGAAATAGCGGCTGGAGTAACGCCTGAAATTCTTGATGCTTGTCCCAAAGTAGCAGGTTTAATATGGGTTAGTTTTTCTGAAATTTCATTGGATAAGCCAGAAATGGAAAAATAATCTAACTGATCAGGCAATATCATATTTTCATATCGCTTTAATTTATCAATGTCTTTTTGTTGTCGATCAATATAACCACTGTAATGAATCTGTGTTTCTATTTGTTCAATGATATCTTTTTCGGAGAGTCCCTCACCAAATTCAGATAACTCTGTTAAGTCTGCATAATTAATTTCTGGTCTTTTCAGTAATTCATAAAAGGTATAACTACGAGATAATGAAGGTTGATTAAATAATTTTTCACATTGCTCAGGCTTTAACTCATTTATTTTAATTCTGTTATCTTTTAAACGTTGAACTTCAGCTTCCATGGTTTCTACTTTTTGATTAAAGGCTTTCCATCTTTTTTCATCAATTAAACCCAATCTATAACCCATCTCTGTTAATCTGATGTCTGCATTATCTTCTCTCAACAGTAATCGATATTCTGCACGACTGGTGAACATCCGATAGGGTTCTTTGGTTCCTTGGGTGATTAAGTCATCAATTAAAACCCCCATATAGGCCTGATCTCTTAAGGGCGTCCAAATATTTTCACCTTTTAATTTTAATACCGCATTCACAGCGGCTAACAAACCTTGTGCAGCAGCTTCTTCATAACCTGTTGTGCCATTGATTTGACCAGCAAAATAAAGTCCAGCAATGGTTTTTGTTTCCAAAGAATATTGTAAATCAATCGGATTAAAAAAATCATATTCGATGGCATAGCCTGGACGGGTAATATGAGCATTTTCAAAACCTTCAATGCTTTGGATAAATTCAATTTGAGCTTCATAAGGCAAACTGGTTGATACACCATTGGGATAAATCTCTGCCGTATCAAGCCCCTCAGGCTCTACAAATATCTGATGTGATGATCGATCACTGAATCTGATAATTTTATCTTCAATGGATGGACAATAACGAGGACCTACACCTTCAATGATTCCCTGGTACATCGGCGACTGATCTAGGTATTGTTTGATAATATCATGTGTTTTAGCATTGGTTTTAGTGATATGACAATGGGTTTGTTTTGGATGCTGGAAAACATTACCTAAAAATGAAAATACAGGTGTTGGCGTATCGCCAGGTTGTTTCTCTAATTTAGAAAAATTAATGGTATTGCCATCAATTCTGGGTGGTGTACCCGTTTTTAAGCGTTCTACATTAAATGGCTGTTCCCGTAATTTCTTTGCCAATCGGTTAGACGGTGGATCGCCAGCACGGCCACCTTCATAATTATTCAAACCAATGTGTATTCTGCCACCTAAAAATGTTCCGGCAGTTAATATAACGGCATTGGCTCTAATGGTTAATCCCATTTGGGTTACAATACCTTTTATCTCATCATTTTCAATGATGATGTCATCAACGGCTTGTTGAAATAATGATAAATTTTCTTGGGTTTCTAAGGCTTGTCTAACTGCTTGTTTGTATAAATTACGGTCAGCTTGAGCACGAGTAGCTCTGACTGCAGGACCTTTGCTCGCATTTAAAATTCTAAAATGAATTCCTGCTTTATCAATGGCACTCGCCATCAAACCACCTAAAGCATCAATTTCTTTCACCAAATGACCTTTTCCAATACCGCCAATGGCAGGATTACAACTCATTTGACCCAAAGTATCTATATTATGTGTAACCAAAAGGGTTTTAGCACCCATCCTGGCACTGGCCAGAGCGGCTTCTGTTCCCGCATGACCACCACCAATAACAATGACTTCATAAAAGTGTTTAAATTTCATTTTCCGATACAAAAACTTGAAAAAATATTACCCAATAAGTCATCAGAGGTATATTCTCCCGTCATTTCACCTAATAATTGATGTGTTTGGCGTAAATCTTCGGCCAATAATTCTGCCGAACTGGTTCGATTAAAATGCTGAATACCTTTTTTGATGATTTCATCCACATTTTTTAACAGATCAACATGACGTGTTCTCGCACTGAAACTGGTTTCTGCCACCGTTGAAGAAAAACCAAATTTATTCTTTATAAAGTCTTTCAAAGTATCAATACCTGAATGATTCTTCACAGAAATGGCTATTTCTTCAGCAAACTCCCCCGTAGAAACACCTGGGTTTTTGTTGGTTTTATCAATTTTATTTCTGATTAGCGTGACATTGACATGTGTTAACACTTGTTTAAAAAAATCAGATTGAATTTCATCACCGTAATGTTCATCATCTAAAACATAAAAGATATTATCACTTTTATTGATTGCATCCCATGTTCTTTTAATTCCTTCTTGTTCAACAATATTATTACTGACTCTTAAACCTGCAGTATCCAGTAAGTTAATGGGTAATCCATCAATTTGTATGTTTTCTTTTAAAATATCTCGTGTAGTTCCTGGAATATCCGTCACAATGGCTGAGTTATTTTGAGCCAAACAATTTAATAAACTGGATTTACCTGCATTGGGTCTACCAACAATCGCCAGCTGAACCCCGTGATTCATTAACACACCTTGTTGTGAGTTTTTCATCAAATAATCTAGCTGATGAGTTATTTCATCCAATAAAGTCTTAATTTGTTGATCTTGCATGAAATCAATTTCTTCATCAGAAAAATCCAATGAAGCTTCAATATAAGTTCGTAAGTAGATTATTTTTTGATTAAATTGATGAATGACATCAGAAAAATCACCATTCAGAGAGCGCATGGCACTTTTTGCAGCTTGTTCTGTGCTGGCATGAATCAAATCCGCAACCGCTTCTGCCTGTGTTAAATCCATCTTATCATTAAGAAAAGCTCTTTCAGAAAACTCGCCTGGTCTTGCCAAACGACAACCTTGTGACAATATTTCTTTAACTAAAAGTGCCATTACAACAGGTCCGCCATGTCCCTGTAATTCAAGTACATCTTCTCCAGTAAATGAATTTGGTGCAGAAAAAAACAAAGCAATACCGTGATCAATGACTTGTTGTTGCTGATTTTTGAAATAGCAAAAAGTTGCTTGTCTTGGAATGAGGGATTTTTCAGTGATTGACACTGATATTTGTTTGGCAAGTGAACCAGAAATTCTAACAATACCGACACCACCATAGCCAGAGGGGGTTGCTATGGCGACGATACTTTCAGGATAACTACTCACACCATTCATATTTTACTTCATTTCTGCGTTATTTTCGTACTCAAATGCCTTAAACTGAAGCAAAATCTAAACGGTATGAGCAGTTACTTTATTATTGATACTACTTCTGTTTCTCAATTCTTTTAGTAATAACATATTGTTGAATAATGGATAACATATTATTAACCACCCAATATAAAACGAGACCCGATGGAAAAAAAGCAAAAAATACAGTAAACATGATGGGTAACATCATCATCACTTTGGCTTGAATAGGATCCAACGGTGCTGGATTCAATTTTTGTTGAATCAACATAGTCGCACCCATAATCAATGGCAATATATAAAATGGATCTGGTTCAGATAAATTATCCAACCACAACATAAAAGTTGCTTGTCTTAATTCAACACTTTCTAATAAAACCCAATACAAAGCAATAAAAACAGGAATTTGAACAACAATAGGTAAACATCCACCCATCGGGTTTATTTTTTCTTTTTTGTACATTTCCATCATGGCTTGATTGAGTTTTTGTCGATCATCACCAAAACGTTCTTTCAATGTCACCATACGAGGTTGTAGTTTCCTCATATTTGCCATTGATTTATAACTGGCTTCCGATAATTTATAAAACATCAGTTTTATAAAAATGGTCAAAAATATAATTGCCCATCCCCAATTTCCAAGAACAGAATGTATTTTATTCAATAACCAAAAGAGTGGTTTCGCAATGATGGTCAAAACACCGTAATCAACTGTCAACTCTAATCCTGGTGTTATTTTTTCTATTTCATATTGTAATTTAGGACCCATATAAAGTTGTGAATGAAGTTGTAGAGAATTTTGTTTTTCTATTTTGACTGAATCAGAAAATAATCCCAATACATAATTAGGTCCAGGCAAAGCTTTTGTATAATATTGATTTTCTTGATTTTTATCAGGAATTAATGCCACTAGAAAATAATGTTGAATCATTGCAACCCAACCATCAATGATATTTGACTTTAGGTTTTTATCCTGAATATCATCGAATGTAACTTTATTATATTTTTCTTGTGGGCTATAAATAACCCCGCCAGTATAAGTATAAATAAAACTTGATTCATTCGGGTCACTATAATCTGATCGTTGCAATTGACGATATTGACTGATTTGTCTTGCTTCTGCAGTATGATTTATAACATCATAATTAATGTCTACTAAGTAGTCATTTGCTTTAAAAGTATAGGTTTTAACAACATCAAATTGTTTTGAACTCCATTTAAATTTTACTTTTAATGATTGAGATTGTTCATCAACAAAATAATCCAGTTTTTCAGTTTGGTAAGGTGTTTTATGGTTGGCTATTTTTGCATTTTTTGAAATAAGTCCACTTTGAGCAATAAAAAAGTTGCTGGAACCATTGTTCATTAATACCGTTGCAATGTCTTTTTTCTCAACATCAACAGGATATTTGATGAGTTCAACTCGTTGAATATCTGCACCAATGGTATTTATTTCCACATTCAATACATTGGTTTTAACTCGAACAATTTGACCTTGGTCACTACTGATTGAATCAATATTTTTAACTTCTTTTAATGAATTATTTTCATTAAACGATATGTTTGGAATATCATCATCGGTTTTTTTGACAATGGCTTCAGGTATTGAACTGGATGATTGATTATTAATAACCGATGGAACTGGTTTAGGGCCATAATCTTCTTCCCATGCTTGCCATATCAATAACAAAACAAAAGAAAGTGCGACAAATAAAAAAACTCTCTGGTTATCCATAAGATTAACTATTACTTAAATAATGTTGAAAATTAAATGAGGAAAAAGACGATGATGTGAAATAATATTTTAAATAGCTAACCACAAAGTAACAGTCAAATACTTATTTAAACAATTTCTGCCACAAACTATTTAATGATGTTAATAATTCAGTGTTGGACTGTAAAAATGATTTTTTACTCGCCATTACAACAACGTCTATCTGACTTAAATCGTTTTGTGATTGCCTGAAAGTTTCCCGAATCAGTCTTTTTATTCGGTTTCTTTGAACAGATTTTTTGATATTTTTTTTCGCGATTGCCAATCCCAGCCTTGGATGATCCAGACTATTTTTCCTGGCCAGGAGTGTAAAGTTTCTATCTGAAATTTTATTGGCACGACTAAAAACAAACTTATAATCTTGAGCTTCGACTAATCTAATTTTTCGTGTGAATTTATTAGATATCATCTAAAAACTATAACGCAAGTACGTGACGACCTTTAGCTCTTCTTGCTTTAATGACTCTTCTGCCATTCTTTGTACTCATTCTCGCACGAAATCCATGAGTTCTAACACGCTTAATATTACTGGGTTGAAAAGTTCTTTTCATATCTCTGGCCTAATTTATTATCTAATAATTACTAAAAAAACGGTGATTGAGGTTACTTCTAAAACTCTATTTTGTCAATAAAAACAATTTTTGAATAATATATATATTGATTATAAAAAAAATTTAATATTCAGCTAGAATTTACATGACGGTATCCCTACAATCTACGCCCCAGATTTATTTCCTTACATTAGGGATACCTTATATTTTCCCTACAATATTTCCATAAAAATTTTTAAGTATCCAAGTTTATGCCTACCAATCAATCTCAATTATGGAAAACTTGCCTTGATTACCTTGGCACTCAACTACCATCAGGAGATGTCAATTTATGGATAAAACCTTTACAAGCTGTTGAAAATAGCAATTTAATACGCTTATTTGCACCCAATACCCATGTCTATAAAAAAGTTAAAAATAACTTTTTTATAGACATTGAAAATGCACTGAGTGAATTATCAACAACACCTCCTAAATTTACATTAGAAATAGGCAGTATCCCTTCTAAATCAATTGAAGTTGAAAAATCGCCTATCAGCACAACCCAGCCTCGATACGAACCAATCACTCCTACCGTCAAATATGATAATAATTTAATTCCCACTTTTACTTTTGATAATTTTGTGGAAGGAAGATCCAACCAAATTGCAAAAGCAGCTTCTTTTGAAGTTTCCAATAATCCTGGAAAACTAAATAATCCTTTATATCTCTATGGTGGAACAGGACTAGGTAAAACACATTTAATGCACGCTTTAGGTAATAAATTATTAGAAAATAACCCTGATTTCAATATCGTCTACTCATCATCAGAACGTTTTTTTTCTGAAATGGTCAAAGCCTTACAACACAGTAAAATTGATGACTTTAAAAACTATTATCGAAATGTTGATGCTTTATTGATTGATGACATTCAATTTTTTGCTGGCAAAGGAAAAACTCAACTTGAATTTTTCCACACATTTGAAACTTTGTTTAAAAAAAATCAACAAATTATTTTAACCTGTGATCGTTACCCTAAAGAAATAGATGGATTAGAAGATCGTTTAAAATCCAGATTTGGTTGGGGTTTAACCATTGCCATTGAACCACCTGATTTAGAAACACGAACAGCTATTTTATTGAACAAAGCCAAAATAGCTGAAATTGATTTACCTGTTGAAGTTGCTTATTTAGTGGCTAAACGATTACGTTCTCATGTCAGAGAATTAGAAGGTGCTCTTAAAAGACTCATTGCATTTTCAGGATTTAAAGGTGTTCCGATTACTGAAGAATTGACCAAAGAAGCTTTAAGGGACTTATTCAGTATTCAAGATAAACTAGTCACCGTTGATAATATCATCAAATTAGTCACCGATTATTATAAACTCAAAGAAAGCGATCTTAAATCCAAAAAAAGAACTCGCAACATTGCAAGACCGAGACAAATTGCCATGGCATTGTCAAAAGAACTCACCAATCAGAGTTTACCCAAAATTGGTGAACTATTTGGTGGTCGGGATCACACCACGGTTATTCATGCCTGTAAGAAAATAAATGAATTAAAACAAGAGGATACAAAATTAAAAGATGATTATACTTACCTGTTGATAAAACTGGGGATATAATGTGGATAAGCTGTGGATAACTGGTGTATAACTTTTCACTGAAATTTTATCCACAATTTATCCACAGCTTATCCACAGGCTTATCCCCTGTTTTTTGAACAAATTTATTGATGTTAACTCATTGATAAATAAATTATTATTAGAGTTATCCACCAAAGTTGTTCGAGATCAATAATAATAATAAGTTTTTATATATAATACATATATATATTATACTACTGACTAACCTATTCAGATGACTGAAACTAAAACCACATTTTAAAAATAAAGTTTATCCAATGAAAAAAATATCAATTCCAAGAGATTCTTTACTCATTCCACTTCAACAATGTGTTGGTATTATTGAAAAAAGACAAACATTTCCCATTTTGTCCAACATATTATTTATTTATGAAGAAGGAAAGTTATCTATTTCAGCCACAGATTTAGAAATCTCCATTGAAACAGTTTGTTTTTCAATCACCAGTGAAGAAGATTGTCGTTTTACTTTACCAGCTAAAAAATGTTTGGATATTTGTCGATCACTACCCAATGATTCAAATATAGATATATTTTTAGAAGAACATCGTGCAGTGGTTAAATCCAACAAAAGTCGATTTACTCTTGCAACCTTACCTGCTGAAAATTATCCTCATATTGAACAAATTAATTCTATTCATCAATTTTCTGTTGAAGAAAATAAACTTAAAAAATTAGTTGAAAGTGTTTCTTTTTGTATGTCGATTCAAGATGTACGGTTTTATTTAAATGGTTTATTATTGGAATTACGCAATGATTCAATTCGTACCGTTGCCACTGATGGTCACCGTATTGCAGTGAATGAAATTGTATCAGATGAATTTTCTGCACTCACTGAACACTATCAATTAATCATTCCTCGAAAAGCCATTCTGGAACTATTGCGTTTATTAAATGATTCAGATGAAAAAATTAATGTCTGTATTGATCAGAATCACATTCGTTTTGATTTACCGTCTTTAAGTTTTACCAGTAAACTGATTGATGGTCGTTATCCCAATTATGAACGAGCTTTATATATTCGTGGCGAAAAAGAAATTATTTTACAAAAAGAATCATTTAGAGCAGCTTTGCAACGTGCTGCCATTTTATCTCATGAAAATCACCATGGTATTAAAATAGTTTTATCTGAAAATACTTTGGTGATTATTTCAAATAATGCAGAACGGGAAGAAGCCAAAGAAATTGTAGAAATAAACTATGGCTTTGAAACCCTGGAATTGGGATTTAATGGGCAATATGTTTTAGAAATTGTATCAGCCATACAGACGGATGAATTTAAAGTGACGATTTCTGATACCAACGGTAGTTTTTTAGTTGAGTTTGATCATGAGTCTTATAAAAATTTGAAGTATATTATTATGCCGATGAAGATTTAAAGGGACACTGTTCAGCAAATTTATAAAACATGTATGCTATGATTTGTTAAAAGGAATTGTTTTATGAGTGCTGGTTTTACAGAAGAACAAGCAAATGCACTTGCTAACGCACAATAAAGAATCATTATCTGAGGCACTAGATACAACCTTGGCAACTAGATTTGATATAGCTGAGCTTAAAACTGATCTGGTTCGCTGGATGGCTGGTTTTTCAGTGGCTGTTGTAGGTATTTTGTTTGCCTTGATCAAGTTAACTTCTTGAAATTATCAGTCAAATACTCTAAATTTAAGACAGGATGAACTTTCAATAATTTTTTAAAAATGCCAGTAAAACTTTACGACGTGATATTTCCAGTGAATTGAATATGATTAACAATTCTTGTTCATCTATCTCAAGTATGTCTTTAGAATAATAATTAACTGATGATTCTTCAATATTGAATTCATCTGCATAATTCATTGTTCCACGCCCCGTTGATAACCATTCAAACCTGATTTTGAGAAGAATGGCCATTTTAATCAAATGTTCAACACTCGGCGTTGCACCATTGTCTGATTCCCACTGACTACAAGCACTTCTTGAAACACCCAATAACTTCCCCAATCGTGCTTGAGAAATTTTCCCTTGTTGCCTTGCCTGTTTGATTCTGCAATGGATACTCATACAAAAATGATATAGAAAATTATCAAATATTGTTATGTTAGTATCATTTAACAAGTTAATGATACGGTAATTAATCAAAATGTTTTCCATCTATTGATAGTTTTTATTAATAATCTGCTTCCATATAATTTATTGTTTAATAATTATTAACATTAAAAGATAACTGATATTTGACACTTTTTAGTGTTAAGCCTATTCTAAAATAATAGATACATCATTTTTTAATTTAAAATTATGGAAAAAATTATGCAATGTTATTGGGTGAAACTGATTTTTATTAGTGGTGTATTTGCATTGGCGGGATGTGGAGGTGGTGGAGAATCAGGTGATTCAAGCAATTCAGGTGGTTCAAATAACTCAGGAGGTTCAGGTAATATTTCCAGTGATTTTCAAGGTCAATGGATGGTTGTTCACAATGGCGAAAAAACTTTTCTGGGTCCAAATACTCAAAAATCCATTACGGTGATTGATGACAATTTAATTCAGGACAATGACAGTAGTTCTAATCCTTATCTGGTCAGAGCGGGGATTAATGAGGTGACCACCAATGGACAAGTCAATGGTGACTCGGTTGCTAAAAGTTTTAAAGCATTTTCAGGTGTAGCGGGTATTGATATTATTTTAAAAAATATCAACGATAGCTCAGTCAATATTCAAACCAGTAGCCAAAGTTCAGGTGATTTTTCATTAAAAGCACCTTCGGGTAGTTATACATTAACCGCTACCGATACAAATAATAATCAGGTAACGACCAATGTTACCATCGAAAACAAAGCCATTGATTTGGGTGAGTTTACCGTGGTGAATAAATCGGTTATTGCACATAATTTCAAATCTGAAA